>NZ_CP122958.1:327500-550000 GCF_029854155.1 Methanonatronarchaeum sp. AMET-Sl
AAACTGGAGGGAGATTTTAGAGCTATTGGCTTCTAGAGTTAATTCTGAGATAAAGAAACTAAAATGGGATAAAGAATTAAAGCGACAGCAGGATGATCTGGAAAAAAGCATAAAGAGGTATAGACAACTTATTGAGGCTTCCCCAAACACCATCTTAATCATAAACAAAAAAACAAAGGAAATAATTGACGGGAACATGAGGTCTGAAGATCTCTTAAAAAAACCTAGAAGAGAAATAATAGGTTCAAAACTATTTGATTACATCCAGATGGAAAAACCAGTATTTACTGAAAAACTGGAGAAATTATCGCTTGAAAATAATGAGTATGTAGTTTTTGATGAAATAGAGCTCAACAACCACGGTCAAGAAGATGTCATTGTGAAGTACCTCGGGGTCAAGCCCCGAGGCTTCGCCGTCTAGGCTTGCACAGCCATCGCAGGCGAATTTAATTCCCCTCGACCTCCCCAGATGGGTCGGCTGGAATTAACACCCGAACGCACCACAGCGTCCGTGAGGGTCTGTCGCTCCACCACGACACGACAACACCCGTCTCACGCCCAATGGACGGTTTTGAGAGGAGTCGCATTTCCAAACTGTCGAACGACCAGCGAAGGAATTGAGGTCTTCAATTCCATACTTTGAGAGATGATTTCTAGTTGTTATCTGCCTGTTATGTCTCCAGAAACTTAAACTTTTGTCATATCGTGACGGCATTCACCCACGGGATCAAGCCCCGTGGCACTCTGCCTGCTATCTCTGTAGACTGTATCTTAACCGATGTGAGTGACCTCCCCCTAAAGAGGAGAGGCTTCCATGCGACCTTATCCCAGCAGGGAGTTTGCTATAACATCAGGCTTGTCTCATACACCTAATCAACATGGAAACTTAACTCTGAGAGAAGTTTGGATTAAGGCAAACTCCTATATATTAACTCATTGTGGTTCCCTTATTCATCTCTGGTAGCTCCACACTACCACTAGACCCTCTACAGAACACAAATGTTCTGGATTGGGCTTACCTAACATCTTTTCGATATCGGTCTCAAGGTATGTATCCCTTGAAACACTATGGGATTGCTTTTTGTTTAAAAGGCAGACTCCCAACCAACTGCCAAACAAACATTTAATTTCAGACCACTTAACTTTCTACTATCGGGCTGCAGTCCCCTCCGTGAACGAAGAGAGTCCTAGCCCTGAGTCGGGATAAATTATGACGGTATTGAAGCAGCCTACATGGTTTTAAGAGATATTACAGAACGGGTTAAAACTAAGGAGCGAGAAAAATTCCTACACACCTTGTTAAGACATGACGTTAGGAACAAGACAGAAGTGGGTTATGGATACCTCGAACTGTTATGTGAAAACATAGAGGTTGGCTCCAAAATAACAAACCAAGAAATAAATTACATCCAAAAATCGATTAAAAGCGTTAAAGAAGAAATAGAGATAATAGAAAAAGTAAAAACTCTACATAAAGCAGAAAAAACCGAAAAAACCGAAAAAAACCTAACAAACATTATAAAAGACGTTATTAATGAATATAAAGATGAATTCAGAGAAAAAAACATTGAACTACACCTAGATATACCCGACCAAAAATGCATTGTTGAGGCAGGAGACCTCCTGGATAGAGTTTTTGGAAACATAATAGGCAATGCATTACAACATGCCGACCCAAAATCCATAAAAATAGAGATATCAGAAAGTGGAGAAAAGGTTGTCTGCGCTATATCTGATGACGGAAAAGGAATTCCTGACAAAGATAAACAGAAAGTATGGAGAAGAGGGTTTACAACCGATAGAGACAGAGGTACAGGTTTAGGTTTATTTTTAGTTAAAACAATAATAGATATATACGGTGGAAATGCCGAGATAAAAGACAGTTCAACTGGTGGAACCACATTTAAAATAAACTTAAAAAAACCTGAGTAATTAAACCTAAATAAAGTAATGGAGAAAATGATGAAGAAACCAGGTGAAAAAAGAAGGAAGAAAACCGGTATTGAAGGACTTGATAAAACCTTAACGATGGGGATTCCTGAAGGCCATATAGTACTTTTAACCGGTAAGTCGGGTACAGGGAAAACAGTTTTAGCAATGCAGTTATTGTTCGAGCGATGGAGGGAATATGGGGATCCAGGGCTTTATATGGCGGTTACAGAGCCATTTACTAAAGCGATTCAAAATATAGAGTCAATGGATTTCTTCGATAAAGAAACACTCAAACAAGGGGTTAATTTCACCGATATTAGAAGCATGATAGAGTTGATAGGGCTTGATAAAGAAAAGGAGATAGATAAAAACGATATTGAAGAGTTTTTAGATAGTATTAAAACTGTGGTGAGTGATACAAAATCTAAAAACATAGTTATAGATTCGATAACTGCAATAGGCTATTTAATAGACGATGTTGAATTATTAAGGTACTTTATCTTTCGTCTTGGAGTAATAATGGGTCAGGAGAACGTAACAGTTTTTCTAACCTCAGAATCAAAAGATGGATCCACTCCATTTGGAACAGAGGACTTCATTTCAGATGGAATACTGGAACTCGATTATGAATATGGAGAGCAATCAGTAATAAGAAAATTAAGAGTGGCTAAAATGCGTGGAGTGGATTTCCAAAGCAATTCAGCATACTTCGACATATCATCCAAAGGGCTGACCGTATATCCTAAAACCCCTCTAAACCGGATATTCAGTGAAACCAGCTATGAAAACCGAGTTAAAACTGGAGTGCCCAAACTAGATGAAATGGTTGGCGGGGGCTATCCTGAAGGCCACATAATTCTTTTAACCGGTAATACCGGAACAGGTAAAACAACCATTGGGATGCAGTTCATTCAGCAGGGAATAAAAGAAAACGAAAACTGTCTCTTTATCAATCTTGAAGAACCATTAGAACAGGTAAATAAAACAGCTGAATCACATGGCTGGAAATTTAATAAACATGCAGAAGAAGGTAAACTAATTTACATCTCCCCTGAATTAATAGATACCTATCCTGATAAATTCATAAATCAAGTACTAAGTAAAATAGATCAAAACAACATAAATAGAGTGTTCTTCGATTCAGTATCTGCTTTACCTTCATCAGGACTCTCTGAAGATGAATTAAGGCAGTTATTGCTCCAACTAAACTCCGGGTTTAAGGAAAGAGGTGTAACAGCCATTCTCACACACCTATCTAGCGGTATGTTCTCATCAGATAGTGAAAAAATATTTGGCTCGACAAGAGCGAGTGACCTTAGATTAAGTTCATTAAGCGATGGAATAATTGTGCTGAGATATTTTGAGAGAGAAAGCAAGGTGGCAAAAGCAATCAACGTCCTGAAAATGCGGGGATCCGATCATGATAAAGGGATATACAGAATTATGGTTACCGATGAAGGAATAGAGATCGGCGAGATTTTAGAGGGAGTGGTATAAGAAATGTCTGAGGGAAATATTGTTTGGATTTTTTATTCATCTAAGACGGAGCCTGAACTACTGACATTTTATGCAGATGGTTTGGCTTATCTAAGAGATCAAGAGATAGGTCTAGAAGTAATAGATGTTTCAGAAAACATGGATAAAGCACAAGAATATAAAGTTAAATCCACACCTACAGTCTTAATCGAGAAAGGTGATGAAATAAAAGAACGATATGAAGTTATAAGTTATTTAAGCGGGATATTAGAGAAAAAAGAACTAGAGAGAATTTTTGAATAATTAAAAACAAAAACATAAGTCTTGGTTTTTTGGTATATTTTGTATTGGTTGGTTTAAACCTATTTTTGGTTTTGAGGTCTGTTTTTGGTTTTTTGGTATTGTTTTATTGCTTTTTTGAATTCTTTTTCATCGAATTCGGGCCATAGGTGGTTTGAGAAGTAGATTACGCTGTTGTTTCCGCATGATTGCCACATCAGGAAGTTTGATATTCGTTTGTCTCCTCCTGTTCTTATCATTAGTTCGACATCTGGTAGTGGTGGTTCGTTTGGTTTGTCTGGATACATGTATTGTGAGACGAGTTCTTCGTCTATTTCGTCTTTTGTGATTTTTCCTTTCTGGGTGTCTTTGATTATGTTTTTGGCTGCATCTGCTATCTCGGTTTTGGATCCATATGCTAGCGCTATATTTAGGTAGTGGTTGTCGTAGTCTTCTGTAGATTTTTCAGCTATCTCAATTGCTTTTTGAACTCTGTTGGGTAATAGTTCTGTTTTACCGATTACTCGAACCCTGATCTGGTTTTTATGGATTTTTTCGTTGTCTTTGATCTGTTTGAATTCTTGTTCGAATAGACTGAATAGGTCTTGCAGTTCTTCTTGGTCGCGATTGAAGTTCTCGGTTGATAGGGCGTAGACGGTTAGGTGTGTTATCCCCATCTCACCGGCTAGTTCAAGTATTTTTTTGGTTGTTGCCACTCCCTCTTCATGGCCTTTGTAGGCTGAATTTCCTCTCTCGTATGCATACCTACGGTTTCCGTCTTGTATTATTGCAACGTGGTTTAGGTTTGAATTCATTTATCGATCACAAATAGCTTTTATACATAAATAGGTATAGTGGCCTATATTTTTTAGGAAGTTCACATAGTTCTATGGTGTTGGTTAGGTGTATCTGTCGAGTTGTGATTGTTTTTTTGTTTGTTGTTTTTTTGTTTGGTTGTGGTTGTTTAATTCGTTTTTTAGTTGGTATGCTATTTTGTACATTTTTTTCTGGTCTTTTTTGCTTTTCCAGTAGTATGCTTCGTCTTGTGAGCCTTTCATTATTAAGATTATTACTTTGCCGAAGCTGCCGTCTCTTGCTGTTCGGCCTTTTCTCTGTATTAGTCTGACTGCGGATGGTACTGGTTCGTAGAACAATACTAATGAAGTTTGGGGGATGTCTATTCCTTCTTCTCCTATTCTTGTTGAGACCAGGACGTTGAATTCTCCTTCTCTAAATCTATTTAATCGGTTTTTTTGTTGTTGTTGTGTCATACCGGTTTTTCCGTGGCTTTCTGCTTGTCCGATGAATTTTCTTGCTTTGATTTCTGGGTTTTTGTTGAGTGTTTCTACTAGTGTTTCTACTGTGTTTCGGTATTCTGCGAATATTATTATTCGTTTGCTTCCTTTTTTGATTTCTTTTTTTGTTGTCTCTATTGTTTTGTCGAGTTTTGGGTTTTCTATGTTTTTTATTGCTTTCTTGATTTTTGGATATTCCTTTCTTCTGCATATTCTTTCAGCGGCTTTTGAGTCATCGTCTTCAAGTTGTTTTATGTATCTCTGTAGTGATTGGGGGCCCTGACTTGTTAACAGGTCTTTCATGTGGCTTGTTTTTATGCATGATGCGACGTATGAAAGGCCTTGGTATATATAACCACTTCTTCCTTGGCTTAGTTGTTTTTGAAACCTGCTTTGGACCTCTAGTAATGCTTTTTTACTAACGTTATCCGGCTTCATATGCCGGACCTGTTTGGTGTACTGTCCTAACCTATCGAGGTAGTCGCCTAATATGTCGGTTAGGGCTTGTTCAACCAAAGACATCTCTAGTGGTTTCTCTATCTCTATCCAATCGATATCCATCTCACCTATATATGGCTGGACGTCATCGCTCCACTCTCCTCTGATCGAGACATTCTCTATCCTTAATACCTCGCTTACCTCTCTTAACCTATCTATATCGCTTCCGGGGGATGCTGTTAGCCCTAATGTCTGTGGTGTGGTTGCTTGACTACAATACCTATCGGCGACGGTTCGGTAGGCATAATCACCTACAGCGCGATGGGCTTCATCGAAAACCAGTAATGAATATTCTGTTAGGTTGAGACGGTTGTTTTCTAAGTCGTTTCCTACGGTTTGAGGGGTTGCGATAAAAACGCCTTTTTCACTCCAAACATCTTCCCGCTCCCTAGGGCTATAGAGTTCTCCAGTAACCAAAAAGACATCTGTATCGACCAACATTTTCTCTAAAAAACCCTGGTGTTGTTCACACAAAGGCTTGGTTGGAGACATCATTAAGACCGGGCCTTCTTGAAGGCGTTCGGCAACTAAAAAACCAGCTATAACGGTTTTACCAAGACCTGTAGGCAAAATAATCAATGAGTTTTGGTCTTTACATTCCCTATATATATTAACTTGGTATTCACGTTCCTCGACAACATCTCTATCAACAAAATCAAGTGTTTCCAACAAACCCATATGCAAACCAATGAGAAATAAGTGTTCAAGTTAGTTGTGGTTTTTGGGTGACATCCAGACCTGACTTAAAGAGGAAAAGGGGGTGTTAGGGCCTAGGTCGGGGTATGTAGAATATTTATTTAGTTGGTTGGGGTTTCTAGTCAAATAGAACTATATTTATTTGAGTAATAGTTTTAGGCGGTTAAGTAATGAGCTAAATGTGTTTTTAGTAAAAATGATAATGAAATTAGGTTGGTTGTGGTAATTTTGGAAACTATTATATTGATTGTTCATCTTGCTTTGTTTGCAGCGGTTATATTCTGGATGAGTAAGGATTTACGGGAGAGAGAGGTTGAAACACGGAGGAGGTTGTTTTGGTTGTTGTTGGTTTTGGGGCTAGCTGTTTTCTTCATGATTTTCGGGACAATACTTGGGTTTGCTCTCTATTATTATCGGTTCTATGTCTTTGAAAGAGAGAAATGAGTTAAGGTGACATCAAGACCTGAAGTAAAGAGAAGGGAATACTTTAGTCTTTAGTTAAGGTAAATACCTGATGTTTCTCTTTTATTTTTTTATTTTGTGTGGTTTTTTAGGTGGTTTTTGGTATGTTGTTGTTCTTTGTATTGGTTTGTGTCCTGTTTTTTTTATTGTTTTTTTGAGTTGTTTGGTTGTTATTTTGGTTTTTATTGGTTTTCCTGTGCTGCTTGATATGTTTTCTTCCATTAATGTTCCTCCAAGGTCGTTTGCTCCTTTGTTGAGTGCTTTTGCTGCGTTTTTTGGTCCTAGTTTTACCCAAGAGGCTTGTATGTTTGGTATTTGGTTGTGCAGTAGGATTCTTGCGATTGCTATTACTTTGTAGTTTTCGTGTAGTGGTGTTGGTTTTGTTTTTGATAGTTTGTTGTTTCCGGGTATGAATGGTAGTGGTATGAATTCTGTGAATCCTTGGTGTTTTTTTTGGATTTCTCGTATTTTTAGTATGTGGTTTATTCTGTCTTTCCAGGTTTCTGTGTGGCCGTACATCATTGTTGCTGTTGTTGGTATTCCTTGTTTGTGTGCTGTTTCGATTATTTCTCGCCATCGCTGGCTGTTTATTTTGTTTGGACAGATTTTGTTTCTTATTTTGTCGTTTAGTATTTCGGCTGCTGTTCCGGGCATGCTGTCGAGTCCGGCTTTTTTTAGTTGTTTGAGTGTTTTTTTGGTTGTTAGGTTGTTTTTCTGGGTCATGTGATGGATTTCTTGGGGACTGAATGCGTGTATATGGATGTTGTGTTTTTTGTTTATTGTTTTGATTAGTTCACGGTACCAACTGTATGTGAGTTCTGGGTTTATTCCGCCTTGGATGCATACTTCGGTTGCACCTTGGTTGGCTGCTTTCTCTACTTTCTTTAGAACTTGTTTTTTGGTGTCTTGGTGTCCTTGGTTTGTTTTTGGTTTTACTGAGTATGCGCAGAATTTGCAGTTTAATTTGCATATGTTGGTGAAGTTGATGTTTCTGTTTTTGATGTAGGTTACTTTTTTGTCGTGTTTGTTTTTGGTTAGCCTATCTGCTTCTCGGTATAGTTCTTTGTTGTTTTTTTTGGGTAGTGTATAGGGATCTATGTTTGTTTGCATTTGTTTCATCTCTCTATCTTTGTTATTTGTTTTCTTATGGGTTCGGTTAGCCAGTCTTTTTCGATGTATTTTGGATAGATTGGTAGTCTTTTTTCTGGTTTGTATCCATGTTTTTTGATTTCTTTTTCTAGTTTTTGGGGTGATGGCCATTTTTTGGTTGGATTTATATGGTCTTTTGTTGTTGATATACCGCCTAGGTCTGATACTCCTGCTTTCAGTAGGGATTTTATGTCTGGATGTAGGTTGGGGGGTGCTTGTATCTCGATGTCTTTTAGTATGTGTCTGGCTAAAGCAATTGTTTTAATCACTGTTTTTTGTTTCGTGGTTGGGTGTTTTGTATTTGATTTGGGGTGTTTTTGGTGGCCTTGTATTATTACTTCTTGAATATGGCCGTATTTGTCGTTTATTTTTTTAATTTGTTTTAGGCTTTTAACTCGGTCTACCCATGATTCTCCAACACCTATAAGGATACCTGTTGTTAAGGGTATTTTTTGTTTACCGGCATATTTGATGAGTTGGATTCTTTTTTCTGGTTTTTTTCCAGGACTTTCTTTATGGCTTGGTATATCGGTTGTTGTTTCAAGCATTAAACCCATACTTGCGTTATACTTGCTGATGGATTTGAATTGATCTGATGGTATATATCCTGGGTTTGTGTGTGGTAAAAGCCCTTGATCTAACGCTGTTTGGTAGGTATCTTTTAGGTATTGGTCGAACGATTCATATCCGGTTTCGGTCAGTAGTTTCTTAAATCCATCGACCTTGGTTGGTTGTTCACCATATGTAAATAACGCTTCAACCGCTCCTGAACGCTTTCCTTCCTTTAATATATTTTTTATTTGTTTTGGTGACAGTAGGTATGGTTTTCCCTTGCTGAATCCACAGTAACTGCAGTTGTTTCTACATACATTTGTCAGCGGGACAAATACATTCCTGCTGTAGGTAATTGTATCAAAATACCTGTCTCTTAAACGACCGGCTTTCTCTATAAAATCGATTTTAAACACCTATACCTATGGAATAAACTCTTTTACCGCAACATATATTGTTGGAGAACTGGCCATTGGAATACGGTATGGGTATAGTGGGTGTTTTTCGAAAAGATAATTAACGGTGGAAATTTAAGTATTTCTTGTGTTTTGGTTGGTGAAGAGATGAATTTTGGAGTGGAATTATTACCGAATCGGCCTGTTAAAGAGGTTGTTGAGCTTGGTTGTAGGCAGGAGGAGATGGGTGTTGATCAGTTGTGGGTTGCTGATCACTTTAACAACAGGAATATCTATTGTGTTTTAACTGGGATTGCTCTTAAAACCAGTTCTGTAACTCTTGGCCCTGGTGTGACCAATCCTTATGTTGTTCATCCAGGCATTACTGCCTCAGCTATATCTACAGTTGATGAGGTATCTGGTGGTAGAGCGGTGTTAGGTTTGGGTGCTGGTGATCGGACAACGCTGAATAAACTTGGTTTAGATTGGGATAAACCGGTTAGCCGTACACGTGAATCAATCAATGTTATAAGGAGGTTGGTTGGTGGTGAAAAACTTTCTCATGACTGTGAGTTCTTCAAACTAGATTCAGCTAAACTGGATATCCAGCCTACTGAGATACCGATTTATGTTGGGGGTCAGGGCCCTAAAATGCTTGAAATGGCTGGCATGGTTGGTGACGGTGTTTTAATCAACGCTTCACATCCAAAAGACATCAAAGTTGGGTTAGAACGGGTTTTTAGGGGTAAAGAAAAATCAACCTACAAACCAAACCGAGAGATAGATATAGCTGCTCACACCTGTTTCTCAATAGATAAAGACCGTGAAAAAGCTTTAAATGCCGTTAAACCAGTTGTAGCGTTCGTAGCCGCTACCGCTCCAGACAGAGTTATAGAAAGACATAACATCTCCAAAGAACAGCGAGACCAACTTAAAAACAAAATCGAAAAAGACCGGTTTGATGAAGCTAAAAAACTGGTTACAAACAACATGATAGATGCATTCTCAATATCAGGAACACCGAACGACTGTAAACAACGCATCGAAGAACTAATAAACCAAGGATTACAATCAATCGTCTTCGGATCACCATACGGCCCCAAAATAAAACAATCACTCAGCCATCTAGAACCAATCATACAAGAATACAAAAACTAGCCAAAGTGACATTCTTCCCCGAAATAAAAGAATGGGTTGTTTAGCTCTGAAAAATAATATACCAAACACTTCACCTACACTATCGATTAGTGGGTGTTGGTTTGGTTGTTGGGATACCCCTATATTGATATGGGGCTATCTTTGTGTTAACAGGTTTTTTTCTGAGGTGTGTTATTTATTAATGTGTTGATTCCTGTATGTCTGGATGATCCAAAAACTGGTTTGAGTTCTGTTTTAGGGTTGGAGGAGAGGAGGGAGCTTACTAGATGGATGTTGAGGCGTGTTGTCGAGGTTGCAGGTAGTTTTGGTAGTGTTTTTGTTGTTTCTCCCAATCGGATTGATGTTGATGGAGCCAGTCATATATATAGTGATAGGGGGCTTAATCCTGATTTGGAGATGGGTATTGATAGGGTTGGACTTCCTGTTTTGATATTGCCTTGTGACATTCCTTTGATAGAGAAAAGTGATTTAGGTTGTTTGGTTGGTTGTGGTGAGGATGTTGTGATCTCTCCTGGTGATAGAGGTGGGACCAATGGTTTGTTGTTGAGGAAGAGAATCAAGTTACAGTACAACGGGGAGAGTTATAGAAAACATACTGAGAATGCGTTGGAAAAGGGTTTTTCGGTTAAGAGTGTTTGTTTAAATAATGTTTTTAGAGATATAGATAGTCCATGTGACCTATCTTACCTACTTAAGTTTGTGATTGAAAATAATTTGGAGTTGAATGAATTGTCTGAAGAAATAGTTGGTAAAATCGATTTAAGGTGTAGACCGTGAAGGTTTTGTTAGTGCATCCTCACGCTGCGGAGGAACTTATCTTCAAAAAGGTTATTGGGCTACAGATGCAGCCTATAGGGCTTGGATATATAGCTTCTTCCCTACAACAAAACGGACATGAAGTCCGCATAATGGATATGCCCGCAGAAAAAAAAGACAGCCAAGACTTTATAGATGAATTGAAGCATTACCGACCCGATGTAGTTGGGATGTATATAGCGACATATAGGTCTGAAAACGCATTGAAGTTATTGGAGATGGCTAAAAAAACAGTTCCTGGAATTAAAACTGTTTGTGGTGGCCCACACTCAAGTATGGTTGCTGAAGAACTTGTGGAAGAGAGTTGTGTTGACGTAGTTGTTTGTGGTGAAGGAGAAATCACTATAAAGAAGGTTGTTGATTCATTTAACTCTGGAAGTGATTTAGGTAATATTAAGGGAGTTGTGTTTAAACGGGGTGGTAGTGTTGTTGCAACTGAACCACGTCCATTGATCGAGGACCTTGACCGTTTACCTTGGCCCAGTCGAAACCTATTCGATCGTGATAGATATCGTTTGATGGATCACCTGAACATTGCGACGATTGTTAGCAGTCGGGGTTGTACTTATGGCTGTAATTACTGTACAGTACCGGCTTTGTATGGGAATCGATGGCGAGCTAGGTCGCCAATGGATGTTGTAGATGAAATGGAGCATGTTCAAAATAAATATGACCCTGATATCTTGATGTTTCTTGACGACAACTTCGATCTAGAGGATGACCGGGTTTGGGAGATCTGTGAAGAGATAGATAGACGTAACCTAGAACTGGATTGGGGTTGTCTAAGTGGTGGTCTGCAGGATGGTAAGCCTGGGTTAACTAAAAGAATGAGTGAGGTTGGTTGCAGGGTCATTGGATATAACTTAGAGACAGGTTCTCAGAAATCAATAGATACATTGAATAGAGGTGTCTCTCTGGATCAAGCAAGAGAAGCACTTAAATTAAGTGGGGACCTGGGTATGATACGTATCCTCAACATAGTGATCGGTTTCCCTGGAGAAACTAGGGAAGATATCCAGCAAAGCATCGATTTTGCTAAAGAAGTTAATGTTGAATTCCCCCTGTTCTTCCTTCCAACCCCCTACCCAGGAACAGATTTTCATAGAACAGCCAAAAGACAGGGAATGATAGAAGAACTGGATTGGGAAAAATATACCACTGCTAACCCAGTAATAGAAACCGAGTATCTAGATCTAGATACATTAAGAAGTCTTAACCGTCAGGCCTATAGGGAATGCTATCTCTCTTTTGAATCGATACCACGCTATACAAAAATGACGAAAAACGTAATAAAAGACGGGTGGGTCGGACTGAAAGACATTCCACAACTCATGGTTGGCGGAGGAATTATGTTCATGAACATAACACGGTTCTAAACAAAATGTGCTTAAAAAAATAGAAAGTTTCATGAATGTTGTTGACCCCCTAACAGGGGTTATTATATTTTTTTGATTGTGTTTTTCAGTTTCCAGTTGAAACGGGGTTTTTGTTTTTTTGGTTTTTCGGTCTGGAGGAAGTGTTTTTTGTTATATTTTTTTTTGGTTGTGTTTTTTTGTGTTCTGGTTTTCCTCCAGAATCTCCAGTTGAAATAGAGGGGTGTTCCCATAAATCTTTTAGGGGTGTATTTCAATTGGAGTGTTGGAGCGATTCCTATGGAAGATTCATCTAGTATTTTCGATAAATTACTCGAAGAAGACGGTATTTTTGAAAACAAAGAGATTTTAAGGCCTTCTTATACTCCAAATAAACTTCCTCATAGAAGCAAACAGGTTAACGAGATTGCGAGGATCCTTGTACCAGCCCTGAAAGGCGAAACACCCTCAAACATCCTTATTTATGGAAAAACAGGGACTGGGAAAACTGTTGCCGTTAAACACGTTGGCCGTGAACTTGAAAAGAAGGGCGAAGAACTGAATGTAGACTGCAGCGTCATATACCTGAACTGTAAGGTAGTGGACACACAGTACAGAGCATTAGCCCACATAGCCCGACATTTCGATAAAGACGTCCCCCTAACCGGATGGCCTACAGACCAAGTATACCACGAACTAAAAGACGCTTTAGACGAACGTAAAAAAGTCGCCACGATAATGCTTGACGAAATCGACAGAATAATAGGTAAAAGTGGAGACGACATACTCTACAACCTCAGCAGAATCAACAGCGACCTCGAAAGATCCAAAGTAAGCATCATCGGGATATCAAACGACCTAAAATTCACCGAAGTACTTGACCCCAGAATAAAAAGCTCATTAGGAGAAGAAGACATAATCTTCCCACCATACAACGCAGACCAACTACGAGACATACTACAACAAAGAGCAGAGAGAGCAATAAAAGAAGGAGCAATAAACAGTGAAGTAATACCATTATGCGCAGCCTTCGCAGCCCAAGAACACGGAGACGCCAGAAGAGCACTCGACCTCCTACGTGTATCAGGAGAGCTAGCAGAAAAAAATGGAGAAACAATACTACCAGAACACGTAAGAAAAGCACAAGAAAAAATCGAGTTAGACCGCGTACTCGAAGTAGTCCGGACATTACCAACACAATCAAAAGCAGTTCTACTAGCAATAGTAAAACACCAAGAATGCGACCGCGAAAACCTCACAACAGGCGAAGTATACGAAATGTACAAAAAACTAGCCCGAAAAATCGATATAGAAACACTCACCCAAAGAAGAATCACCGACCTAATCTCAGAACTAGACATGCTTGGAATCATAAACGCAGTAGTAGTCAGCAAAGGCCGTTATGGAAGAACAAAAGAAATCTCAATGAACATGTCAACAGACGAAATACAAAACGTACTACTAAACGACTACCGGCTCCAGAATCTCAAAGATTATTGCCCATCAACACAAAGTAAGTTATGATGTATAAGGACCAGAGAATAGCCGTCTTTATTGACAGCCAAAACATGTACCACTCAACCAAAAGCCTATACAACAAAAACCTGAACTACAACAAAATTCTTGAATACGCAGTGGACGGCCGTAAACTCATAAGAGCAATAGCCTACGTAGTAAAAGCAGACACATCCGAAGAAGAAACCTTCTTCGACGCACTCAAAGACATCGGATTCGAAATCAAAATCAAAGAACTCAAAGTATACTACGACGGAACAAAAAAAGGCGATTGGGACATGGGTATAGCAATAGATGCAATGGCCCTCGCAAACAAAGTAGACGTAATCATACTTGTAACCGGAGACGGAGACTTCACAGCACTCGTAGAAACCCTAAAAGCAAAAGGCGTTCGCGTAGAAGTAATAAGCTTTAAAAGAAGTACATCAAAAGAACTCACAGAGGCAGCTACAAAATACACCGATATTGAATCCCTGGATGAACATCAAGACTTCCTTCTCTAACCTCATCCATACCCAAAGTCAACCTACCCAGATATGGAACACTACAAACAGCCTTACCCTCAATCCACTCAGGCTTAATAGGCTGGTTCTCAAACAAAGACTTCTGATCAATCTCACGGTTATTATCCCCCA
Source organism: Methanonatronarchaeum sp. AMET-Sl (assembly GCF_029854155.1). Classification (NCBI taxonomy): domain Archaea; kingdom Methanobacteriati; phylum Methanobacteriota; class Methanonatronarchaeia; order Methanonatronarchaeales; family Methanonatronarchaeaceae; genus Methanonatronarchaeum; species Methanonatronarchaeum sp. AMET-Sl. Next base: position 341,711 of record NZ_CP122958.1, read on the forward strand.
TCGTTATATAACCAGAGTACGGAGCCTCAGGACCCCCACTCCACATCGGATCTCCCTCATCAACCCAATACATAGCCCGATGCAACACACTCCGATCATCACCAGGAACCGAAAAAACAATAACATCACCAGGCAACCCAAAACTGGTTTCATTCAACTCAACAGCCTCCTCAGCCGAAACAACCTTATCCGTAGACTTCAACAAAACAAGATCCCCCTCATCAATATTAGGCTCCATACTCGGACTCTCAACAGCGACAAACGGAGGCCACAACCCAGAATAAAGATATAAAACCGAAACAACAACCAACAAACCGGCAACAGCAATACCTAGATCCCGCAAAAACAACACATACCAAGGCCGGCCCTCACCAGAACTACCTGAAGACATCTAATCAAAGAACTTTATAACCTATACAGAAATAAAATATTTGGAAAACCAATGGAAATACTCGAAAAATGCATATCAAAAGGAGTCTTCCTACACCCAGACGCAAAACAAAAACTAGAACAACAGGAAGACCCCAACAAAATAATCGAAAAAATACTCGAAAAATACAGCTTCGAAAACCCAGTTCTACTACCAAAACACATCGAACAATACCTAAAACAAAACCCAAAACAACCACAAAAAACAAAAAAACAAAAACCAGAAGTCAAAGAAATACCACAACCACAAAACCAAACAACCAAAACAACCACAAAAACCACAGACACCCAAAAAACCAAATCAATAGACAAATCCACAAAAAACAATCCAGTTGAAGCTGAAACTGAAGCTGAAGCTATTGATGTGGATGAAAACGATAAAGAGAGGGCTGTAGATATGGAGAGAGATATAGAGGGAGATGGGGGTGTTGTTGTTAAGAGTGATATTACAGGTAGGTCTGAGTGTGAGGGTGAGTTAAAGAACTTTATTAATTATTTCAATGATCGATATAGTCGTATTAAGAAGGAGATTGGTAAGAGAAACGGCATGCGGAACGTAAGACCGATTGAATCAATTAGAGAGGGAAGTCGAGATAGTGTGTCTTTGGTTGGAATGGTTAATGATGTTCGTGATACATCTAATGGTCATAAACTTATTTTATTGGAGGATCGAACTGGAGAGGTTCCAGCGCTTGCCTTGAAGCACCGTAGTGATGTTTTTGATGACTCTGAGAAGGTTTTGCAGGATGAAGTTATTGGTGTTAAGGGAAGTTTATCGGATAACGGCAGTGACCTATTTATTTTAGATGAGATTGTTTGGCCAGACCTCCCGATCACAACTGGAAAGCCAAAGTCAGAGGGAGATGGCTACATCGCCTTCATTTCAGATGTACATTTCGGTAGCACTACATTTATGGATAGTGCTTGGAATCGTTTTATAGATTGGTTGAATGGTGAGGTTGGTGGTCCTGAACATAAAAAAACTGTACAGAAAATCAAGTACTTATGTATAGCAGGGGATTTAGTTGAAGGAATCGGTGTCTATCCGGGTCAGAAGAAAGAACTATCAACTGAGAGTATAACTGAGCAATACAGGGAGGCGGCTCGACAACTAAATCGAGTTCCATCTCACATAAATATAATAATAAGTCCTGGAAACCACGACGCCGTTAGGCAGGCTGAGCCACAGCCAGCTCTAGATGAAGAGATACAGAAACAATTCGATCGCGAAAACCTCACTTTTATTGGAAATCCAACAACGATAGAGATAGAGGGTGTTGAGATAGTTGTATACCACGGTCGGTCACTAGACGACTTAATCGCTGAACTCCCAGACTGTAGTTATGAAAAACCAGCTAACGCGATGAAAGAGTTTGTAAGAAGACGGCATCTATCCCCTATCTATGGGAAAAAAACACCGATCGCCCCAGAAAACCAAGACTATCTATTCGTAGACCACCCTGACATAATACACTGCGGCCACGTACATAAGTTCGGAGTTGATAAACATAAAGGAGTTAACTTATTCAACACAGGTACCTGGCAAAAACAAACAAAGTTCCAGAAAAAAAAGGGAATCAAACCCGATCCCGGAAGAGTCGTGTTGTACGACCTAAACAACCACGAACCAAAGATAGTGAAGTTCTGCAACTAAACAAACAATGTGATATTAAATGCGTGTATACCACGGCACCGTCTACAAAAACAATCTAGAACCGATAGATGGCTACGTAATAACAAAAAACGGCTATATCGATGAGGTGGGTGAGGGAAAACCACCAACCCCCCCAGATATAACCGGTACAATAATACCCTCATTCATTAACGCCCACAGCCATCTAGGAGATTCAAGCCTCAAAGTAGATCCAGATAAATATTCATTAAGGGAGTTGGTTGGGCCAGGTGGAATAAAAGAAAAAGGCCTAGAACGATTGAGCCAAAAAGAATTGATAGCTGGAATGAAAAGATCACTAAAGAAAGGAATTAGTGAGGGCACCACACATTATCTAGACTATCGGGAAGGCGGTTTAGAGGGGATAAAAGCACTTAAAAAAGCAAGTGAAACAACAAAAGCCAAGACAAAGATATATGGACGTCCCACCGAGATAACCAAAAAAAACATCAAGCAGGTTGTTGAGTATGGAGATGGAGTTGGTTTAAGTAGCGTATGTGATTACACACCAAAAGAACTAGAGATCTTAAAGAAAGAACTTACCGAACCAAAAAAAACATCGATCGGTTTACATGCCGGTGAATCTAAGACAAACCAAAAAAAATCCATCGAACGATACGGTCGTTCAGAAATTCAACGTTCCCTAGATTTCAAACCCAACCACCTGGTCCACCTAACAAACCCACTACAAGACGACATAAAAACGGTCTACAACAACCAGGTAGGTATAGTGGTATGTCCCCGCTCCAACGAGATAACAAAATCGGGAAAACCACCAATTAAAAAAATGATAGAAAAAGGGTTGTTGGTTGGGTTAGGAACCGATAACGCGATGTTATGCAGCCCATCAATACTAGATGAAGCACGTTACCTATACCAAAAACACGATCTAAATCCAAAAACGGTTTTAAAGCTATCCACCATAAATGGAGGAAAAATTATTGGAGTTGACAACAGAATAATTCAGGGTAATAGGACCAATATTATGGTGATTGAAGAAGTAAATATGGGTATAAAGGCCCTGCTTGAAGGATGTGCATCAATTGCCACCGTAATCAGCGGTCTGGATGTGATTGAAAATGTATAATAGAATTTTAATACCCAACGATGGTTCGGAAAAAACTGAAGAAGCCATCGAAGAAGGTATAGAACTCGCAGAACTAACTGGAGCAGAACTACACACAATATTCGTAGTTAACATAACTACATTCGAAAACATACCTGAAACAGGTGTATGGAACCAGACAAAAGAAATTATTAAAAAAGAAGGTGAAGCTGCAAACCGTGAAGTAAAGAGAAAATGTGAAGACGTTGGAGTTAAATGTAAATCAGAGATATTGAGCGGTAAACCACATACCGAGATACTTAATTATGCAAAAAAGAACAAAATCGACCTAATCGTAATGGGGACAACCAGCAAGAAAGGTGTAGATAAATTCCTTCTTGGCAGTGTAGCTGAAAAAGTATTAAGGTCATCAGAAAGCCCAGTCATGGTAGTTAGGTCAAATTAACGGTTTGGTGAATCAACATGAAGGTAAAAGAGATAATGTCAACGGACGTTGAAGTTGCAGAGGTACCTGGAACAGTTGAAGAGGTCTTTGGGTTATTCAAAAACGGACAACACTCCGGACTTCCAGTAATAAAAGAAGGAACAAAAAAAGTCGTAGGAATCATAACAAGAAGCGACCTACTAAAAAACCCACATGAAGACCAGATAGCGATGCTGATGACACGAGACCCAGTTGTAATTCCAGAAAACGAAGACATTACAGAAGCAGCTAAACTAATCCTAAGACACGACATAAGAAGAATACCAGTAGTAAGCAATGAAGAAATAACGGGAATAATATCAGTAGCAGACCTCGTCAAAGTAATACCCGACATGGAGATAGAGGGAACTGTAACCGAATACGCAAACGGCCACTGCACATCAAGCTGGACAAACACACCCGTCCCAATAATAGGCGAAATAATGCGGCTATCAAACTCCGACTCAATCCCATTACTAAACGATGAATGCAAAGTCGGTGGAATAATATCCGACACCGACCTCGTCAAGGCATTCGAATTAGAAGAAAGCCTCGAAAAATCAAATATGGGTGCAGCATCAGACGAAAACGAATGGACATGGGATGGAGTAAGAGACACAATGAAATTCTATTACGGAGTTTCAACACTAAAACTCCCCCAAGTACCAGTAAAAGAAATAATGACAGAAGACGTAATCACAGTCTACATAGGCGCAGAAATATCAGATTGCGCTAAAAAAATGGCTAGAAACAGCATAGAACAAATACCAATACTAGACGAAGACGAAAACCTAATCGGGTTATTAAGAGACCGAGACCTAATAAAATCATTCCTCTAAAAACAGAGTGGAAACGAAATGACCGATGTCTACAGCCAACTAATGAAAATAGCTAAAAGAAGAGGCATAATCTGGCCAAGCTATGAAATATATGGATCAGCCTCAGGTTTCTACGACTACGGACCAACCGGAACCCAAATACTAGAGAACATAAAAAACAAATGGAGAGAATACTACAGAGATAGAGAAGGGTATGGCGAAATCAAGACAACAACAATAATGAGTGAAGACGTCTTCCATGGCTCCGGACATCTAGATGGATTCGAAGACGCCATGACCCAATGCAATGAATGCAACAAATCATTTAGAGCAGACCACCTCGTAGAACAATACACAGAAGTACAGGCCGACAGCCTACCAAACCACGAAATCGAGGAATTAATAAAAAACAACAACGTAACCTGCCCCGAATGTAATGGACCACTCAAAGAAGTATATGACTTCAACCTAATGTTCCAAACAGACATCGGTCCAGGATCAAGCCGTCCCGGATACCTAAGGCCAGAAACAGCTCAAGGAATGTTCGTAAACTATCCCTACCTCTACAAACACAACCGAGAAAAACTACCATTCGGAACAATACAGATCGGTAGAGCATATAGAAACGAAATATCCCCAAGACAAGGAGTGATCAGACTACGTGAATTCATGCAGATGGAGGCAGAGGTCTTCGTACATCCAGACCAAAAAACACATCCCGACTTCAATCGATACCACAACCATGAAGTCGAAATATATCCAACCAAAAAACAACTGAACGAACAAAAACCAATAAAAACCGACCTAAAAACAGCTGTAGACAAAGGTTGGATAGGAAACGAAATAATAGCCTATTACATCGGTCTGTCAACAGAATACTTCAAAGAAATAGGAATAGACCCCAACAAACTAAGATATAGACAACACCTACCCGACGAAATGGCGCATTACGCATCAGAATGTTGGGACGCAGAAGCCTATTCAGAACGATTCGGTTGGATAGAGATAGCAGGAATTTCAGACAGAACCAACTACGACCTAAAAAAACACAGCCAAGTCTCAGGAACAGAACTAACAGCCTTCGAAAGATACGAAGAACCAATCGAACAAACAAAAACAATAATAGAACCACAAATGGACATATTAGGTCCAGAACTAAAAGACAAAGCCAAAAAAGTCGCAGACACAATACAAGAAATGAATCCCAAAAAACTCAAAAAAATGCTAGAAAACGGGCCAATAGAAATGAATATAAACGGCCAAACCATCGAAATAAACCAAAAACACATAAAAATCAACACAATCAAAGAAACTGTCCGCGGAGAAAAAATCTATCCACACGTAATAGAACCCAGCTATGGATTAGACAGAATATTCTACATAACCCTAGAACACGCCTACAAACAAGACACACAAGACGGAGAAAAAAGAAACCTACTACAACTAAAAAACACAACCGCACCAATACAAGCAGCAGTATTCCCCCTACTAAACCAAAAAGACATGAACAAAAAAACCAACGAAATATACAAAAAAATAAACAAAAAATACAAAACCATAACCGACACATCAGGCTCCATAGGACGAAGATACAGAAGACAAGACGAAATAGGAACCCCCTACTGCATAACAATCGACCACCAAACAATAGAAGACAACACAGTAACAATACGAGAAAGAGACACAACAAACCAAATCAGAGTCAAAACAAAAAACATAATGAACGCACTAAAAAACCTATACAACGGAGCAAAACTACAAGAAATAAAAAATAACTAACCAAAACACCTATAGTTTCGTTTTAATTTATTTTGGTTTGTTTTGGTTTGTTTACATGTATTCTGTTAGGTCTTTTTGTTGGAATAGGTCGTTTTCGAATAGGCTGTTTATTGAGGTTTCTAGTAGTTCTAGTCTTTCTTTTATGTAGTTTGAGACTTCGTATTCTTCTGCTATTTTCATTGATATTTCGAGGTATTTTTTTACTGAGTTTTCGTGTACTGTTAGTGTTAGTGTGTTTCCACAGTTTCTGCATTTTCCTGATAGTGGGGGTCGTCGGTATTTTGTGTTGCATTTTACACAGCGGACGGTTTGGGTTGAGAATGCTCTTAGGTTTCCTATTAGGTCTGGTAGGAAATGGCTTTGTATGACTTTTTCAGCTACTTCTTTTTCGTCGACTGCTTTTATCATTCCTGCTAGTTTTAGTTGGGATTGCATTTTGTCTATCATTGGGCCTAGTGTTCTGTAGGCTGATTTTCTGGGTCCGGTGTCTATGTGGTTTACTGGATGGCTGTATCCGAATCCTGTTAGGTCGTTTTTTGTGTTTAAGCGGTCTTTTCCTATCTCTATTTTGGTTTCGCTTGGGTATTTATAGTTTTCAGCTGCTTGGTATAGTTCTAGTGGGTATTGCCATTGTATATCGAGGTTGTGTGCTTCGTCGTCTATTTCTGTTGGGTCGAGTGTTGCTGTTAGTACGAGTGGTGCGTCCATTTGGCCTCCGGTTTTGTCTGGTAGGAAATGTCTGGAGAAGTTTAGTAGGCCGTCCATTAGGAGCATGTAGCAGTCTTCGTCTCCGTCGCAGTTTCGTCTTTTTGCGGCGTGGAAGTAGGGGTGTGCGTAGTTTACGGAGCGTGTTGTGTATCCGATTAGTCTTGATAGTACGCCTGCGCTTGTGTGGGGGGCTAGGCCTATTAGGAGTGTTCCCATTAATTGGTTTAGGGAGTTTGTGTTGTAGTATGGTGGTTGGTTGTAGTGTTGTTGTAGTAGGTTGTCTATGAATTTTGTTACTTCTAGGAAGTAGTTGCAGCTTTCTTTGGAGAGTATTACGTCCTGTGGTTTGAGTTCTAGTATTTGGTTTGGGTTTGATAGTTGTTTTCCTTCTATATCTATGGTGTATCCGAGTTCTCTGAGTTTTTCTATTGATGTGGATATTTCTTTGGGTTTGAAGTGTGTTAGTGGTATGTCTGTTAGGTCGTATCGTATTGTTCCGTCCTTGAATACATATAGGTCGTGTTTGGCTCTTAATATGCCTTTTTCAAGTGGTTCTGGTGTTTTGTCTTTGGATGTAAGGCCTTTTACGCCTTTTAAAACTTTATAGTTGTTTCTTTCTCCGATGCGTTCTAATGCTTTTCTATATTCTTTTGAGATATCTATCTCGAATTTTTGGTATCCGGTTGTGCGGCGGCTGCAGCTTGGACATTCTTCTTCGTCAGTTGTTTCTTTGCCGCATGATATACAGGTGTGTTTTATCTTTGTATTGCCTCCACAACTGCAGGTTGTTTTGTAGGTTGTTTCTTTGCATTCAAGGCATTCTCTACGGTTTAATTCGACTTTGATTTTTCTTTTTTCGGTTGCTTTCTCTACCGATCTCTGGCTACCGCCTTCTTCTCCGACTGGGAATAGGAGGTGTGTTGGGGGCCGCATTTTTCGTTCTTTTGATTTTTCTGGCCTACCCATTCGGCATCCTATTCTTGTTGGGGATTTTCTTTTGATTTTAAAGCCTGATAGTCGTTTTATGTAGTTGGTTGTGTCTTCTTCTGGTTTTGGTTTTTTTTCGATGTCTTTGTGGAGGCCTAGTGTGTAGGTTAGGGCTATTGCTGTGTCTTTGTCTATTTTTATTTTGTTTTCATTTGTTTTGTGTTGGATTAGTAATGTTTCGAGTATTTGTTTTATTTCTTGGTTGTATTTGATGGTTAGGTGGTTGTTTTTGGTTTGTTTTGTTTTTTTTATGTGTTGACGTAGTTTTTGTGTTTGTTTGGGGGTTATGTCGTGCCATAGGTATGTGTAGTCTGGATGTAGTGGTATTCCTTGTTTTGCTAGTTTTACAGCGTCTTTTGCAGTTGAAACGGTGGGGTGTTTGGTTTTTTGTTTTGCTTCCTGGATCCACCATTCTTCTGTATAGCTGGGTGGTACCAATGGATGGTTGTTTTCGAGGAAGTCTCCATAATTGATTAGGATTTCTCCGACGTCGAGTATTGAATCTATTTTGGGTTTAAGTTTTTTTGCTTTTTTTTCTGTATCTATTCGGGTTACTTCACCGTTTTTTAATCGGACTGTTGGGCCTTCTATGGTGTCTACGGCTACTACGCCGGCGGCCTTACCGGGTCGCTCGATTTTTAGTTGTGTTCCTACGGATAGGAATGATTCTGTTATCCACATTGTGGCTGGGTTTATTCCGGCTGTTGCGAGGCCTGAGTTTCTTGATCTGCCGAGACGTAATCTAAATCCACCTGGCCTTGATGGATGTCCGAAGACTGGTCGGCCTGCGATTAAATCTGCTAGGTATTTTTTGTTCGGTTTTAGGGATTTGTCTTCGTCGTCGCTTTCTTCTTTTATTAATGAGTCTAGCCAACTCCATCCATCTATGTTGATTGCTTTGACCAGTTTCTTTAGTTTACGTGCCTTCAAGGCTATTCCTTCGGCTACTACTAGGCACATTCCTCCTCTAACTGCGTTTGTGTTTATGCGGCGGAGGTTTCTCTGGCCGGATACCTCTGTGTCTTCTGTTGCTTCTCCATCTATCATTACTGAGCAGTTTGATATTATTTCACGGATTTCTCTGTCGGTTGGTGTGTACTGGAGGTTGGCTATTTTTTTGTATAATGGGATTTCTTCTACGTAACGCTCTATCTCTTTTTCGGTCGGCATGTAGGCTCCTACTCCGGTTTTACGTCTTACGTAGTCTGCTACCAAAACACTGATTACTTGGGCCGTTCCACCGGCACTGCGTATTGGGCCGGAATAGGATATTCTGATGAAGTCGTCTTCGTCTACTGTTATTGAGGCGATTCCTTCGATTGGTGCTGCGACAACTCCTTCTGTTAGTATTGCTACGCTGGATCTTACTGCTGCGTCTACTTTTTCTTCGGGTGTTTCTAGGTCTGGATAGCTGCCTTCTACCATGCTGTCAGCTATTTTTAGGCAGATTTCTTCTCGGGAATGGCCTTGTTTCTCCAGTTCTCGAATCTTGTTTGCAAGGCCTTGGACACCTATCAGGTTTTCCACTCTTTCTGCAAGGTCGTCTGCTGGTAGTATTTCGACTTTGTTAGATGGGTCTAGTCCTGTTGACCTTGCTTTCTCTGCAATGTTGTAGGCTTCCTTAAATTCTTTTTCAAGTTTTCCGTGGTAATCTTTTATATCATTATTTTTGGTCATAACCCATCTCCATTCTGATTAGGGGTTTGGCTAGATGTCTTCTGGCGATTGGAGGGACTTCATAAAAACCTTCTTCAATCTCTCTTTCCAACTCCAGTTTTATTTTTTTGGGTTTGGTGGTTTTGCATTTCTTACATCGATATCCCTGGTTTTTACCTGCACTCTTCATGTTTCTTCCACAGCTGGGGCAGGTGGGGTTTACGTATTTTGTTTTCGGTTTTTTTTGTTTTAGTTTGAATTTCTCTATGTTGATTGTAGGGGGTGATTTTGTTATTCCCCCATAGACAACTACAGTGTCTCCTTTAATTAATTTCCGGACCTTGTTACGGAATTTTTTTGTAGGTTCGTATGCGGCACAATCTATCTCGCCGGTACTGTCTTTAATCTTGAATATTACGTGGCCGCCTTCAATTGTTTTAGGTGGCTCGACTACCTCTCCAACGACCTTACTGGAGGACATTGGCTTGGCCTCTCCGATTTTTTGTGGTGTTATGTGTTCATCTGTACCTTGGTTTGTTTTGAATATCGTTGTATGGCTAATTGGTTCGGAGTTTATGGTGTTGTGTGCTTTTTTGATCGCCTTCTCATGGTCTCCCCTTATTCCATAGAGGACTGGGCAGGGGGAGTTTGGTTTTATAACTATTTTTTTGTGTTTCCAGTCAACTGTGTCCCATATCAATGGATGTAGTTCACTTGCTTTATAAACCATAGTTTTATCTATTTTTCTTGGTGTTCCCCACCGCGCTCTCTCTCGGTAGGCAAGTAACTCCAGTGTCATGTCATTAAAGGTGTGGCCGGCTGCAGCTAAAGCACCTACTACGCCACGTTTATTTCCAAAACCAACTATCTCTCCATGTTTTCTAGCCAACTTCACTGCGTCTTCAGGGTCTATGGTGTTTTTTATTGCTTTCTGGCTATGCAACCGGATTTCTCTATGTTTTCTGGGGTCTTTTTTAAAAAAAACAATACCTGTGTTTGAACTTGGTTCCCGTAAACCATTTACGGTATCGATTACCTCTTCTTTAAACTCACTGTAGTTTGGTGTGGTTCCCCTGATCGCTAGCGCTCCATTACCCCTTGTTTTCCATGGGATATTTGGATTCAGCCTAACCAACTCAGGTCTTTGGAAATCTCCAATAACCTCATTAACTATGGTTGACGCTAGGTATGTTGTGCACATCCCTTGACGGCTGTCGGTATCGTCTATTCCCAGATGTATTTCCATCGATCCACCCAAACCCCATTTTTATTTTGGTTTCCTGTTTTTTTGCTCGACTTTTTTTATTGGATATGGCTGTCTGCCTTCCTTGGAGGCTTTCTCCACATATGGGAAGTAATTCTCTATATATTCGGGGTCGGACCAGGTGCACTGTGGTTTCTGGAACAATGGATGTTTACCCATCTCTTTCCATCCCTTTTTTAATCCTTTTTCTCTCCAATTTCCGAAACTCAGGGCTGTGTGGAAACAAGGTAACATCTCGCCTGTAGGACTGAGCCAAAGCCATCTACGGCCTCCAAAACAACCCATTATATCTGGGTCTCTATATTGATATGAACGTGAAACCCGTGGACCATCCGATAACTTGTTTTTCTCTTCCTGGAACTCCACTAACCGTCTGTAATCCTTTTTTGAGAGTAGGTTTGTTTCTTTATTCTCCCATTTACCGCCAGGTACAACCTCATCTATCAATAGTTCATCTACTCCATATTCATTACATAGAGTGTAGAGGTCTTCCAGCCTCTCATGATCTGAGTTTTGGGGGCTTGCAGTATACTCAACAACTCCTAACATTCCTTTCTCCATTCCTAACTTCAATCCATTCAATGCTTTCTGGAAGGTCCCCTCAACACCCCTGAATTCATCGTGTTCCTCTTCATATGGACTGTCTAAACTTATATGGAGATACTCCAACCCAGCTCTATCCAACCTATCAACCATTTCTTGGTCAAGTTTAAGGCCATTAGTTATAAGGTGTGTAGTTGCAAGTTCAGGGTCGACATAATCAATCAATTCATCTATGTCATCTCTTAAAGTCGGTTCACCACCCTCAAAACTTATGTGATAAACACCTAAATCGATTGCTTCATCTATAACCTGTTTTAACTCAGTTGTCGACAACTCCCGACCCTCCTTCAACCCATGAACTATACAATGCTCACAACTACATTGACACCTACGTGTAGTAAGAACCATCAAGCTTTCAAGCGGCCTCCTCTTCAACAAAATCCTCTTAACCTGATTGCGGACAAGCCTCTGGAAAGGCCCGCTTGGAACCGTTGGAACCATACAGGTTATGTAAACACGGTCATCATCAACCCTCGCCACCTTGTCAAGAGATGCATGTTGATTAAAACCACTCGCAACATAATCAACAACCCTAGAGAAAGGGCCAGACCTAACCATCTCCGCCTCCCTACCATCTACCTCAAAAGAAATCTCAAACCCCGGACCACTATACACACTATATACATTTTTGTCATTCATAAAAACACCAAATAAACCAAGATCAATATTACATCTAAAAAGATTATGTTCAACAACTCAAAGAATTATTCGCTTACCTGCCCTACGCCCCCACCACTATATTTTCACAACACTATGTATATTGCAGCTGCGTTAACCAACAACAACATCACGGTATAAGTTAAAACTCCAGTATGCGTCAACTGAATATGTGTTCTATGGCTCAATGGTTTTTTTAACGCCTTAATTATTTCTCGAGCCTTAGGTATATTCAAAACCAGGTATAGTGCTAGAAACGGCCATGGCAGGTTGAATGCAATCCAGACTACAAACAACAAACCGATTTCAAGCACAGACATAACCCCTGTATAGATTATTGTCTCTCTAGGGGTAAGCGGCCTAAACCTTAATGAATCTTTATCGTGGTACGCTAGACAACCAACAACCACAAGAGACGCTACCAAAAATGATTGCCAAGACAAAACCAAGTCCGGCGCAACCATAGCCACACCACCAACGGCCATAAAACCACTCAATGAACGGTAGTTACGTCTCTGAAACTCCGTTAGGTTTTTAATCGGCGGGCTTGCCGAATAGGTAATTCCCCAAACCAACATCACTAAAGCAACAATAAAAGTCTCAAGATTAAACACCAGATACGCTATAGCAAGACATAAAACAGACTCTAAAATTATTAGAGATAATACAGTCCATGGAGATAACAGGCCTGTTACCAATGGTAATGAAGAGTTTGGTGGGCCAAGCGCTTCATCTTCACCTATCCACCAATCATAAACCATGTCGGCCATCGAAACAACCCTGGTGAACAGGCCTGCAGCCAATAAACCCAACACGATTTTCCATAAAGGCAGTACCTCGCCGGTTAAAGCCATAAAGAGGAATAAGCCAGCGCTGATCCCTAATACTCCCCAAGGTAGCCATAAAACCCGATGGACACATAACAAGGCAAGTAACTTAGCTTTATATCCCTCTCCAGATGGTCCGGCAACCCCAAACCCTATATCAACTATCGAGTATTCCTCATCAACAGACATATAAACCCAGTTTTTATTCAGAGATCATTAACTGCTTCTTCATAAACACTGAAGTCATAAAACTTCTCTGGAGCTTGATCGATATATCCAAGTTCAGTCATCATACCGATAATTCTATCCATACTGTCAACACTGCCACGTATATCAAGACGAGGTTGATTATACCTAAGGGCTTCACGAGTTATCTCAGGAGCAATACCTATGTATTTACGGCTCATCTCACTTGCCTCAACAGGGTTTTCCTTAACAAACTGTTCAGCACGAATCAACGCCTTCAATACATCACGAACCAAACCACGATCCTCATCAATCAAACTCTCACTCGTAGTTATACTACATCCAGGAGACCTTGGCAACACATCTTCACCACGAGCAATTATCCGGCCAACACCCATCTCAACCGCCAACGTACAGTAAGGCTCAACATTAGTACTGGCATCAACCTCACCACTTAAAAACGAGATAACTGCAGCATCCCCACTAGGCATCCTATAAATATCTGTATTATCTGAATTAATCCCAAGGTCATCAAAAAACGCTTGAGTAGTTAAATCCTTCATACCTCCCTCCGCAGGAAGCGATATCTTCTTACCCTTAAGATCCTCAAGACCTTCAATATCAGAGTCCGCCCTAACAACCACAGCCGTCTCTTCATAACCAGAGCCAGCAACAACAGTAAGATCCTGACCAACAGTCCTAGATTTCACCGTACGAGTCCAAGGCATGATAGCAAAATCCAAGTCACCACTCGATAACTGGCCGGGCAAAAGCCAAGCAGTAGGGTCAACACGATACGAAACATCCAAACCAACATCTTCAAAAAACCCTTTCTCAATCGCAACATACCCTGGAAGCTGACAAACGCCCCTAATCAAACCAATATTCAATTTCAAATTTATCACCACAAATTAATCTAGGCAACAAAAAATCTCAGCAAAACAACAACCACACACTAACAACCTAGACCTACCAATACCAATAAACCTATAACTACAAAAAATCGTTCCCAAAAAAACCTTGGTTTAAGACAACTCACTAAGCTCGCCACACCTATCTAGCTTTATAACAAACCTAGCTCCACCTAAATCTGAATCTCCAACCCGAATAACGCCATCATAACTCTCAATCATTTTTTTAACAAGATGTAGTCCTATACCTCCAGAAGTAGTTCTCTCAGTATAATCTACATCGAAAACAACCATTGGGTCTTCACACCGAATTCCCCGTCCATCATCATCAACAACAATCCCAAAAAAACCTTCCTTGAGACAAGTCTGAACCTTTATTAAACTACAGTCCGCATGGTCGATTGCGTTCTCAATTAGGTTGGAAACCACATCAACAATAAAGTGATCAACCTTGATACAAGCAAGGTCCCGATCAAACTCCCCATCAACATACGTCCTTAACTCTATCTCGATATCATTCAAATCAAGTTGTTTTCTATTTTCATCAATCGCATCCACTACATATCTCTCAACCACACTATATGACTTCCGTTGGATTTGACGGCGTTCAAGCCTTGCTGCAAGCTTCTGAATCTTATCAATAGTCTTAAGCGAACTCCTAACAGAATCAATAACCTTATCTATACGTTCAGTTAAACCAGATGGACCAATATCCTCCTTCATCAACTCAAGATGCCCCAAAACAACCTGATTATGGTTTCGGATATCATGGGTTAAAATAGACCTCAACAACTCTTCACGCCTCTCAACATTTCTATCCTCAGTTATATCTCTAAATCTAGCTAGATACTCTTTATCACAAAGAGAAATAGGTTTAAACAAAATCGAGACATCCCGTTCTTCACCACCAACAGTCTGAATAGTGGTCACATGCTCAACCGGATATCCATCAGACCTAACCAATTTAACCCGAACCTCATCCTCATCAACAAATACGTTAACCCCAGAATCCCCCAACTCACTAACTGATTCAGCGCCAACCAAATCAAAAAAAGCGTTGTTAGGCATAGTTATAGAAAAATCCTTATCTAAATACGCCATAGGATCCGGATGCTCAAAAAACTCAAGGCTTCCACGGGCCCAACCAACTTCATTAATAAATATTCCCCCCATAACCCAACAATAAGGCTACCTAAAAATCAACCTACATACATTAAAATCATTCCTCTCCTAAATTATCAACAATAAATAGATCCATCTCTTCCTGCACAGACCTACATACATCACACCCCTCTATCTCACAATCCCTACAAAACTCCCGATACAAACTATCAATAAACACATCAAAATCCTCTATAAAATAAAGACCCTCTGCCTCCATCTTCTCCTCCAAACAAGACTTAAGCCTTTCCTTAATACCAGGTTCCAAAACAAAAACACTCCAAAAAATAATTCTACATCACATGACTTAAAACTAGTTCCAAAAAACCCTAAAAAAATGTTTTTTAGATCTGTTTCGATAAATAGATTCCAAAAACTCCAGCCAACAAACCTAAAACAAAAACTAATGAAACAAAAATAGTTGGAGACATCGTTAACGGTCCTAACCCAACTAAGTTTCCTGCATCTGTCGTCATAATTCCAGCACCTTCCTCAACACCAAAATCCATCAAACTACTTAAACCATAGACCCCTAAACCAGTGAACACAGCTAAAATACCCAAAGACTTAACCACCCTATGAAGGGTTTCTTCAACCGATTTATGGCTTGCAACAAGCACTATAGCTTCATTTAATGGGCTGTAAACATTCATTTCATTACCGGTCTCACTATACCAAGTACCTGTCACCTTAATCAAACCGGCCTTCTGAAGCTTATCAACATGATATTTTATGTTCTGTATAGAGTTACCGGTCTCACTAGCTATATCTGAGACGGCGCAGGGATCTTCATAAATCCGTAAAAAAACCTCTCTAGTAGTCTTGGAAGACAGCGCATCCAACACTACTTCAGCCTCTTCAGACCCCAACTCAATTACGTCGGGGTCTTCAAGCTTTAATTGAGGCTTTTTTTTAAGTGGGAAAATCGAAGACATATCTACCTAACATTATTCTTTTACAACTCCTTTATCTCATCGTCACCAGTTATATCGAAAACCTTGTCACCATGGTGAACAACTATCTCAAAGTCAACCGGCACATCGGAAAGCTCTAGTTCATAGTTATACTGGGTTATGACCATGGCTGCAGCCTCATCCTCCAACTCACTATCCATATATACATTGACCTCTCCATCACTTACTTCAATGCCTTCAACATACACCGTCTGTCCAGCAGTATTACCTATCAATTGACCAGCTATAACCACATCCACACCATCACGGTCAACTAAATAAGCTTCATCACCAACAACTTCCCCTGTAGAACTCTGCTCCAAACCAACAACCTCGATATCTACTTTATTTTCAACATCGATTCCTGGAAAACCTGCAACTCCATAGGCAGTGAAAGCTAACACCAAACCCAAACAAATTGCAGCAACCGCATAAAACATCTTGTTACTTGACATACACAACACTATAAACTATAAATATAAATACGATTTCTAAACTAAAAACAATTTTTTAACAACACACCGAACTTACCGAAAACAAAAAATAACTAAAACAAACAGAACCAAAATAAAAAACAACTGTAATAAAAAACAGAGTTTGATTTCTCAAACATCTTTTTTAAGTAAGGGCATTAGGTTGGTCTTTAGTGTTTAATTATGGGTATAGGACTAGGCTTTTTAGGCCTGTCCTCACCCAAGGAATACTTAAAAAAAACTGGTTTGGTTTTATTTGTCTTTGCCTGTTTTTTTATGTTCTTTCTTTTGTTTTTTTTCCTTTCCAGTTTCTTTCTTTGATGATTTTTTCATATTAACCAAGCTTTAAGTTGTTTTATAGGTATTTAATCTTTTCTTTTTATTGTAAGGTTATTAAGAGATGTCTTTACGTTAAATAACCGTTTTTATGGTTTTTAGAAATATACTTATATTTTTTGTTTTTGGGTTATCTAATTGGTTTGGCTGGGTTTGGCTGGGTTTTTGGTTTAGTTAGGGGTTTGTTTTGCGCGTTGTAGTATTACGTCGAATTTGGCTCCGCCATGTTTTGATTTGTCTAGTTTTATTTCGGATCCGTATATTGATAGTATTGTTTTTACTAGGAATAGGCCTAGGCCTGTTCCACGGTTTTTGTCTGTTGTATATGCTCTCTTGAAGACTTTGTCGTGTTTTTCTTTAGGTATACCTTTTCCGTTGTCTTCTATTGAGTATATTAATTTGTCTCTGGTTATTTCTCTTTTTATATGTATTTTTGTTGCGTTAGAGTGTTGTATTGCGTTTTCTATTATATTGGTGAAAACTTGGTTTATTAGTTGGCCTGCTAATGCTTCTTCACCTTTTAACTCGGTATCGATCTTTATCTCTATTTCTTTTTCTTCAGCCATTGGTTGTGTCTGTTTTACTACTTCCTTGACTATTGAATCTATGTCGATTTCCATTAACTCTTCATTTTTTGCTTCCCTTAACTTAGAGGCTTTTTTTATTATATCGATGCTTTCTTCAATGTTGTTTCTTGATTTATCTATATATTTATCGGCTTTTTTTGGTAGTTCTTGTTCGCTTAATAGGTCTAGATATCCCTGTATAACTTGTATTTTATTTCGGATATCGTGTCTTAGCAATGAATCTAGTAGTTCTTCTCGTTCCTGACTTTCCTTACGTTCAGTTATATCTATAACAACCCCTGTTATTTTTTGGTACTCCCCAGATTTTTCAGTTATTCCTCCAACATCTCTAAACCACTTATATCCTCCACCTCTTTTTTCAATACGATATTCAACTTCATATCGATCAGCTCGACCTTCAATATGGTCTCGCATAGCCTGCATCGCTTTTTCATAATCATCCGGATGAATTAATTCTGTAAAATCTGAGTAATGTTCAAATCTGTCTTCAGGATAACCAATCATCTCCGATTTTCTAGAATTAAATTTAACTAAACCACTTGGCAACTCCATCTCCCACCAAGCAAGGTCCCCAATCTCCATCGCCTTCTCCAACCTTCCACGATAAATCTTTAATTCCTCTTCAAGCTCAGCCCTATCCATACCACTAAATGACATAAAAACAACCTACCTAAAAAATTATAACCTAAATCTAAATCTATTGGTTCAATAAACCAACAAATTCTTTATTTATATACTAACTATGGATTAATTAATTTCTTCTTTTAGGCCATAAAGAAATTTACAGCTATAGGTATATTTGTTTTACTTTGAATTAAATTTTTACTAAAATAATTTATTTAGGTTATAGTTGATGTTGTATGAGAGGTAAGTGTTAAATGTCGGTATTTTTTAAGGGAAATAAGGGGTTTCTGTATGGATCTATCTGAGGCTATTTATCGACGGAAATCAGTTAGGAGTTATAAAAACCAGTTGGTTGATGAGGGGTTTAGAGAAAAAATCAAGCAGTATTTTATGAGAAGTTCTGGGTTGTTTGGAGCGGATGTGGAGGTTGTTCAAGTGAGTGGTAAGGAGCTTCATGAGGTATTGGGTGGTGTTTTAGGTAGTTATGGAAAGATAGTTGCTCCTCACTATCTGGCTTTAGTGTCTAACGAAGGTGATTTTGGCGCTATAGGTTCAGGTTTTTTTGGTGAGGAATTGGTTTTATTTTTAACTAAGAATGGGTTGGGTAGTTGTTGGATTGGTAAGTTTGGAGATAGGGATAAAATCCAAAAAACCATTGGAACCGAGGGATTCATACACGCGTTAATTGCATATGGACATCCAGAAGAGGGAGATCCATATCGATTGCCTGAAGAAGCCAGTCGTAAAGAAATCAGTGAATTGGTTTTAGATGGATCAGAATATATATCTGAGTGGCGTGAAGTCTTGAGGGCCGTTAGGTTTGCACCCTCTTCAATAAACTCACAGCCCTGGCGATTCACTCTAAAAAAACATCAATTAGATTTATACATAAAAACCAAGGGATTAAAGAAAAAAATAATTAAGTTTTTCAGCGATATAGAGCACTTAAACCTAATAGATAGTGGAATTGCGCTAAAACACATAGAAATAACCTCAGAAAACCCAGAAATAATAGATAAAGACAACAAAAACGATTTAAATGGATATCGTTATATTGTAACTGTAAGAGATAACTAGAGAGACAGATTTTTTATGGGAAAAAGGTTTTAGTTCAATAGTTCTAGAATATTTGGAAAATGAGTGTGGATATATAATGGGAACTAAATTTGTTGTAGTCAGTGGTTTTCTTGGGTCCGGCAAAACCACTTTCTTATTAAATTTCGGTAAAGAACTAGCCGATAGAGATGTATCTGTTGGGATATTGATTAATGATTTCGGTGAGGTAACAGTTGATGGTGACACCCTAGAAGATTATGACATGGATGCTACCGAGATAGCTAAAGGCTGTGTTTGTTGTGAAGTTAAACAAAACCTAGTTTTAAGCATCCGTGACCTTAGAAAAGCATTCGACCCCGAAGTAATAATCTTAGAAACATCAGGCGTAGCTTCATTGGTACCAATATTCCGGACCGTCGAAAAATATGTAGATGATATAGAGACCATAACCCTTGTAGATCTAGCTCGATACCAAGACATAATAGATGCATTCGAAGTTGTTGGAAACCAAATACGAGCCGCAGACCTTGTATTACTAAACAAAAAAGACCTCGCAACAGACGAAGAAATACAAGAAATAGAAAACGAAGTTCGTAAAATACTTGACCGAAACAAAATGAATACAGAAATAAAAGAAATATCAGCAAGAAACGGAGAAGGAACCGAAGAAGCCATAAACCTAGTTATGGAGAATTAAAAAATGAACCATAAGGAAGAAAAATGCGACGCCCAAAGTTGTGACAACCCCAATCATAACCATAACCAAGATCACAAACATGAGGAAAATGAACATGTAGGCCATCTTGAAAAAGACAATTTGAATAGTTTTACTCTAACAGGTACCTATGAACTAAGTAATTCATTGAGTCAATCAAGGGTTATGGATGAAGTTGGAGGAATTGTAAATTGGCTTGGAGATGAAGCAATAGGACATGGTGCTCCGGTCATTGGCCATATAAAGGGTTGGGTCGAAATGCAAGATAAATTCAGATTTAGTTTCGTTAATGTAGAAGAAGGAGTTGATCTAGATGGCTCTATAGACCCAGAGGTTATGGTTAGTAAATTTTCATTCAAGATGTTAGCTGTAATACCACTTGATGATTCTAAACTTGATGTTTTACGTTCAGATGTTGAAAGAGAACTTGAAAAAATCAGTGATTGAGGCTATATAAATACCTTGTATTTATGTCTTCGAAAGCTTTTGTATATATTAAAAAAATTCTGGATTTGAGTTATCATGAAGTTCCAAGAGTCTTTAGTGCTCTTCATAAGTAAGGACAGGGGTTATTCCCGGTCATTTAGGTCTGGTATTAATGACCAATTTAGTTTTGATGTTTCAGTTATTGAGTTAAATGACTTTTTAGAGCGTTCTGACATAGATTTTGACGCTATCGTGTTTGATTACTCCAGTTATGATGAGTTTAATGTCGTAGAGAAGGTTTGTGAGAAATTAGATAAAGACACACCATTACTTATTATAACCGATGAATTTATCAATGAAGATTTTGTAAGGGCCCTCGACCTAAATGTAGATCGTTTTATAAAGAGGTCTATTGTCAAAAACAACATCGAATATCTTTATAAAGCTATAGATTATGAAGTCCAGGAGTTTTTTTCAAAGAAAAAAAGTGAAGAACTTGCTAGGGATTTCAGAAAAAGCAATAAACGTTTAGTAGAGATATTTGATGAATTAAAATCCTTTGTAGGTGTTTTAGATTCAGATGGAGTTTTAATCTCAATCAATAAATCCGCTATGGAATTAATCAACGCAGATAAAAGAGCGGTAGAGGGGCGTTTATTCTGGAACACCCCTTGGTGGTTCCATTCTGAAGAAATTCAAGAAGAAATCCAAAACTGCATTGAGCAAGCAGTGAAAACCGGTGCATGTGAATTCGAGGTAAGTAGAGTTGGAGATAAAAAACGTGATTATTACTTCACACTTAAACCGATTCAAGACAGTAATGAAGGTCTTCCGTTACTATTCATTGAAGGTAAAGATATAACAAAACAGAAAAAACGTGAAAAAGAGTATCATAAATTAATAAACAACCTCAACGATATTGTGCTAATAAATGAAATCAAATATCCATACAGAATAATTCAGGTTAACGAGACAGCTGGGCAAAAACTAGAGTACACTCAAGATGAACTACTTATGATGCGTACCTTAGATTTAGAGATGCCTAAGTTTGCTGAATCGATGGACGAACGGATGGAGAAACTGCAGGAAAAGAAATCCATTGTGTTTAAAACCGTAATAATAACAAAAGAAGGGAACAAAATTCCATTTGAAATAAGCTCCAACTTAATTAAATATAGAGGACGTTTAGTATCACTAAATATAATGCGGGATATATCAAATAGAATTGAAACCGAGCAGAAGGTTGAGTTCTTCAACTCACTACTACTCAATGTCTTTAAAGACAAAATCGATTTATCCTATAAATACCTTAACATACTAAGCGATCAAAATATCCCTGAGATTGAATCCGAGTTTTTATTTAGCACAAAAGAAAATGTAAAGGAAATAAAAACACTAATCGATGACATTGCACCAGTATTCAGTGAAAAAAACTACCAAAATACTGAATTCAGTTTAATACGACTTTTTAAAGAAGCGTTAAATAAAAACCAAAAAGAAATTGAGTCCAGACGAGTTAAAGTTCACATCGAATGCAACGACTACATAATCGATACAAATAAACTAACAACAGAACTTCTCTCCAACCTATTACGGATATCGGTAAACACATCAAAATCACGTAATATATTAATTAAAGACATAAAAGACAGCGAAGGAGTTAAGATCATGTACGAAGACGATGGATTAGAATACGACCTTACAAGCGAAGACTACTGGACAATAAATCTAGAGGGAAAGAAAGACATAAGACTTTATTTAATCAGAAAAATAAGCGAATTAAACAACATAAAAATCATCGAAGGGCCTTCGAAAGGTCTTTACGGCAATAAATACATTATGGAATTCCCTAAATAAAACAACAATAAACATTAAATTAAAGTGTTTTAGATAGGTTAGGCAGCATATCTATTTTCTCTATTGCTGTACTAATCGTGATATCAACGGTTTCAGGATTTATGTTATTTTGCCTAAACTCATTTTTAATTTTTTTAACCGCCTTACCAGCCTTACCTTCCTCACAAAACAAGATAGAAATTATACTGTGCTCTAAATAACCTCTAAAAAGTATGTTAGAATATTCATCATTCTTGAGAATATCGATAACTTTATCCTCTGATTCAATATCTTTTAAGGAAATACCCAAAGCAACAACAGATATATCCAATTTATTATAGTTAGGAAGAATCGCCCGATTCTTTTGAATATACCCCTCCTCCTCCATTTCCTTTATTTTCCTATACACCGTTGTCTGACTTATATCAAGCTTCTCTCCTATTTCAGAGTAAGAACTCCGGCCCTCATATAATTCATTCAATATCTGTTTTTGCAGTGTATCCAGACCCATTATAAATCCTCAAACCCCAAACCATTACCCATAATATTTTAGTCAACTTTGAAATTATAAATAAATTCAGTACTCAACTACATATAACCAAACCAACAAACGCTTTTTATTGACACAAACCAACATAAACCCAGATTTTTCCACAGCTACAATAGATATACTTTATTACCGTATTTTATTTGTGTGACAGAAGAACCGTAAATACCCTTTTTCCTTGTTATTTTATCCCAATTTATGAAAATATTTTTTCATAAAAAAATTGTTTTTTTCAGTTTATACTCAATCCTACCCAACTTATGACTAAAAAATATCGTTTATAGACTTTTTTAAACCAATCAGAGTGTTATTAATTTCTTAACACAAAAATAAAAGCTTCAGAACACTTAATCAACAAAAACTTTATATATCATGTCAAATCAGTTAAAAAAGTGGAGAATAAAAAATGGTAAACATAAGCGGAGCAAACCTTGAAAACATATTCATACGATACGACGTCAAGGTGGAGCAAGAAGCTACACCCGAAGACGTCTTCAAAGAAATGGCACCCAAAGGAGAACCATGGAAAACAATCACAAAAAAACTAGTCTTCCTTGAAGACGTAACCGACGAAGTAGAAAAAGCACTCAACAAACACGAACCAGAAGACGTTATAAACAAAGGCCTAATCCCAGGAATGGACATCAACGGAGAACTATACTCAAGAGGAATATACTACCTACCTCAACTAATACTCGCAGGAGACGCAATGAGCAAAGGAATAGAGCTATGCGAAGAAGCAATGGCCAACAAAGGAAGATCAAGAGAAGCAAAAGGAAAAATCATAATGCACGCAGCAGAAGGAGATCCACACGACATTGGAAAAGATATCGCAGCAGCAATGCTCAAAGCACAAGGCTACGAAGTAATCGACCTAGGAAGAGACGTACCAGTCGAAGACGTAGTAGACGCAGTAAAAGAGAAAAACCCAGACGTAGTAACAGGAACGGCATTAATGACCACAACACAAACAGCCTTCCCACGAGTTGCCAAGAGATTAGAAGAAGAAGGAGTCAACGTAACATTTATTGGAGCCGGTGGAGCCGTCAACCAATCCTACGTACACAGCTTCCCAATGGGAGTATACGCCGATGAAGCAGCAGACGGACCAAACATATGCGAAGCAGTCATAAACGGAAAAACATGGAAAGAAATAAGAGAAGAGTACGATGAAATCGTACCATCATCAGCATAACCTAAAAACAAAATAACATAAAAAAAGGAGAATTAAAAATGTCTAAATATACTGAAATGGCGTATGACGATCCAGAAGAAATGATTTTTG
The DNA here is from genome assembly GCF_029854155.1 of Methanonatronarchaeum sp. AMET-Sl. Taxonomy (NCBI): domain Archaea; kingdom Methanobacteriati; phylum Methanobacteriota; class Methanonatronarchaeia; order Methanonatronarchaeales; family Methanonatronarchaeaceae; genus Methanonatronarchaeum; species Methanonatronarchaeum sp. AMET-Sl. The sequence continues at coordinate 365,736 of NZ_CP122958.1, forward strand.
GAGAAGCGAAAGAACCTGTAACCTACGGACACGGCCCCCAAATAACAGCAGGAGGCGGCCAAGTATTCGGAGTAACTAAAATAGCACCAAGACCAGGAGCAGAAGCACGACCAGAAAAACTAAAAACCGAATTCCGAAAAATAACCAAAACAATACTACAAAGAGCAGTAACACTAGGATTCCCAACACAAGAAATAGAAAACGAATGGGTACACCAAATGGGAGAAAACCCAGTAGAATACGCACAAGGACCAGCAATCCAAAACCAAGCCGCAATAGCAGAAGAATTCGCAGAAGAACACGGAATAGCAACAGCAACAACCCACACAATCCCAGACCTAAGAGTATCAGAAAAAGGCCTAAGACACGGACAAGACCGAGAATCATTCTACCCAGAAAAAGTAATCGGCAGCTTCGAAATAGCAGCCGAAAACGGAGCCGACGTACTAAAAATCGAATCATCAGGAGGAATGGAACTAGCCGACTACGGAATACAAAGAGGAGACATAAAAGCATTCCTATTCGGAATCGGATACCTAGGATCCATCGACATGGAATGGCTCTGGAGCCAAATAGTCGACATCGCAGAAAAAAACAACGTAGTACCAGGAGGAGACACAAACTGCCCAGCAGCAAACACAGCAATGTTCATAGCAGGCGGATACCTAGACCAAGACATAGCAAGAACATTCAGCGCAATCACAAGAGCAATCTGCGCAGGCCGAACAATAGTCGCCTGGGAACAAGGAGCAACCGGACCAGACAAAGACTGCGGATACGAAGGACCAATCGTAAAAGCAATCGCAGGCAAACCAATCGTAATGGAAGGGAAGGATTGCAGTGTTGCGCATGCTGACCTAATGGGTAATCTAGCCGCACAGGTATGTGATGGTTGGTCAAACGAGTCAGCTGAATTCCACGAAGAATTCAGTGGATGGAGCAGCGGAACATGGGCGGAAGCAGTAGGATACGAAGTATCCCTCATGAACACAGCCAAAGAACTAGGAGAAGACAAAACACTAAGAGACATCTACATGGCGTCAGACAGATACCGATCCCCAGAAAGCTTCATAACAGCATACGACAACGCATACAAAATAGGAGAAGCCATGGTGGAAGAGGGAGACAGTTACTACAGAAGATCAAAAGCAGCCGCACTCAAAGCAGCCGAACTAATCGAAGAAGCAAACGAAAAAGGAGAACTCCAACTCAGCTCACACGAAAAAGACACACTAGACACAATAGTAACAGACCTAAGAGCACTACCAGAAGAAGAAGACAAATTCGTAGAAGAATGCCTCAACGAATACGGAGACCTACCAAAATTCGATCCAAAAAACTACGGACTGTAAAAAAACAAAAACAGCTCCATACTGGATCTGGAAAGGGTTTATTTCGCCTTTACCCAACCAGATCCATTTCCTTCAAAACGCCAAAATTCGACCCCTCCCAAATAAAGGAGGGGGTCCTCATCTACCTAAAAACATAACAAAAAACCAACACTATACCCATTCTACACCAAAAACAACCACCAACTTTTTTTGCAAAAACACACTACTTACTTAGCCATCCCCAACCTCTATCTCAACGATAGATATCTTTTTAATCCCACAATCTACATATAACCCCTTTCATACACCCATTCTGACTATAAAAAAAGGCTCCTCAAACAATATTCCATGACCTTTAGTTAAATAAAATAGAAAAATTAAAACCCTAATCATAAAACTTTTCAATTCAATTAATATTCATTTAAATTTTCTAATTATTCCTCCAATCCTTAAATTAAAAAACCTCTTATTAGTCGTTTGGTTATTATCTATATACTGAGGTATGATGATGGTGATAGAGACTGTGTTCTGAATGGTTTTTGATTAAATTTTATTCTTTCTGTAGGTATTTTTTGGAGTAGACTGATTATGAAATCTATCTTAGAGCCGCTCAATATTCAGTTAAAACTGTTTTATTTAAGTTTTCTCTGAAGACCTATTATTTTTTATAGCTCTATCAATCAATCTGGTTTTCTTTTTAGTACTGCTCTAGTTTTTCTGTTGGAGTTGGGGTGGTTAGGGTGTTTTTTAATGGGTGTTTTTTATTTATATTCTCTATATTTTTGAAGAAGTTTAGAATTTATCGGGCAAGTTTGATTGTATTGTCTCAGATGAAGACTTGGATTGATTAGAGGTGCTTGAGAAATTATTTTTGGATAAATAAGGCGTATATTACAGGTATGCTGAGTAACAGTGATACGATTATCAATATCCAACCCCATAATATCCAATCATGTGCTTGAAAATAGCTTGCCAATAATGCTCCCAACCCTACTCCAAACAAGAATTTTGCGAAAATCGTAATGAAAAGTATTCTATTGCTTTGTTTCTTAAATTCATTAAATTTTTCTAAATACCAATCCATATCTCGCCACATATTTACTATCGTTAAATTATCTTATCAAATTATCTCTATAAAGATAATCATGGACAATATTTCTCTTTTAGTGTGTTTGATAGTTCTGCTATTTTAAATGCTGGGGATAAGTGTCTCTCTAGTTCTTCTGTTGGTTCGGGGAAGCATTCAAAGTGGTAGGCCTCCATGACTTTCTCCCCTTTTTTCAGCACTATATGTTTGTTGGTTGGGTCTATCTCTTCATCATATTCCTGACATTTAGGGAGGTGGGGGGGTTTTTCGAAAAAAACATCTACACAGACTTTAAGCCCATCCAATTCCCCAATCTCTTGAGATAGGGCCAACAGATCTGACATCCATTTAACTCGATTAATAGCCATAATACTCACTAAAAGGCCCTATATACCTCTTTATTTCTTTCTTTATCTCTTTAGAGAACTTCTCTATACACTCGATTAATGTGTGTTGGTCTTTGATGTGCTTTTCAAAGTTGATGTGATAGATGTCATTATCTATGTATGGTTCAAGCCTTCCTTCTTCAAAACCAAAGGTTATTAGCACCTTAAAGATTATGTCATCAGAAAACCTGCTGTTAAATTGGTTAGAAACATCTTTCAAATAACTATCTTCATAGTTCTTGCCGTTCCAGTTCTTCACCTCGATCTCGATATCAAATTCGTAGAATGGGATTTTGAATCTAAAATCAATGTGTTCTCCATCTCTCAAATATCCCTCATACACCAAATCATAGACTGTCAACCCAAATTCATTGTCTTCAAGAAACAATCCAAGGCCTGTTCCAACAATCCTCTCACCAAGCAAACCAATCTTATCATTCTGCTGTTTAGGTTTAGTGAAATACGGACTGGACCTCCTAACCGGCTCACCCACCCCAACAACAAAACTAGAACCAGAACCAACAACCAAACAACGATAAATACAACAACAAAGAAAGCTAAGAAAAGGAGTACTATAATACACTCCGTTTATTATTTCATATATGTTTTTATTTCTATAGCTATCTAGATTCCATTTATCGGCTATTTCAATCTTCTTTCTGCTGAGGGTTGGCAGGCTTTTATTATATCCATACTTTTCTTTTAGATAGTTATGGAAGAGTTTCCAGGATACCCATTCGAACGCTTCTATTATTACATAGTAGTAGATTATTTCAAGCTCAATCTTTAATTCGGTAAGGCTCTTTTTATTTATTCGATTATAAGGATTATATTTTAAAGTATGGCCTTCATCCTCTTAAAGTGGAGAAAGAAATCTATTATATAGCTGAAATAAAAAATAAAGGCACATCAATAAGTGATAGCTGTAGTGCTATTATCTAAATCTACAAAAATAGAAAGAAACAGGTTGAAGATATACTCGAGTTAAACTGGAGTAAACAGCCTGGTGAACAGATGATAAAGGAGACAGAGAGAATAAGCACGGAGAAACCAAGCTACCTACCACTTTCCTCAATAAACGAGAAACAAACAGAGATAATATTACCAAAACAACTCTACCAAAACAAAGAAGAAACAAAAAGTTATCCAAAGGAAGAAATCGATTACCTAGAGATAAAGATAGAGATGCCTTTCTGGGATCCTTTACAAGAAAAACATCTTATAGAAAAAATAATAAGCGAAGCAGATGCGGTGGAGAAAAAACCAGAAATCTACCAATTTTCAACAACAAAAGATAAACCACCAAATCTAGAGAAAGAATTGTTGGGAAAAGAAGAAGAGGAGGGAGATGAGAGGGATTAAAGCATTTCAACCCTCTCTCTAACCTCCCTATCCTCCTCCATCAAACTACATAGCTTCGAGGTCAACTTCAACATCCCCATAACATCCCCGTCCTGCAACTCTGCAAAAGCCTTCATCACCCTTTCACCACCCTTATCCAATTCCTGTTGAGCTTTAATATTCATTGCCTGACCACACCTAAAACAGAAATTAGATTCAGGACTATTATCGGCTTCACATCTAGGGCAACTCAGCGGAGCAAGTGAAGAAGATTTTGACTCCTTCTCCACCTTTTCACCATGTAACTCTGCATACTTGTTATCGATATCTCTTCCTGATAGGTGTACATATTTAGATGGCATATCCGACCCCTGTTCCCATTCGAACCACTAGAGCTGTGCTTCCGTAAACTCGTTGGCCAGATATGTGGTCCTACTATGCCTAAACTGATGTGGATTAACCGGTTTATCTACACCAGCCTCTTTAGCTGTCTTCTTAAGAATCTTACTCAAAGCCATGTAACTGCATTTCTGGCCATTATGTGAATTACCTATGTTAACCCATAGCGGAGCATCCTTATCATTTCTGTTTGGATGTGAGTTTAACCAGGTGGTAAGGTGGGGTACACTGCTTATCAACAACAACCTACGTTCTCCCGTTTTACCATTTAAATTAATTTTGAATCCATGATGGTGGTCTTCGAAATCTCCGACCTCTAAATCAATCAACTCACCAATTCTGGCTCCGGTCTCCCATAGAATAGATATAAAGGCTTTGTCTCTTACGTGGGTGCATTTTCTCAGTAATTTAAGTATGTCTTCCTCTGTTAAGAGGTCTTTAGGAAGTTTAGATTTATCTTTACCTTTCTGGGTTGTATTAATCCATTTAACCTTACTTGGATACTCTCCACCGTTTATCCATTTGTAGAAACTTTTCAATATGACTTTATAGTCTCTTTTGGTTGTCTTGGATAGATTTTTCTGCTGTATCTCTACAACTGTGGTCTTTATGTCTTCCTCTGTTGCTTCGCTAAAATTATAGTGTATCTCTCTTGCTATTATTTTAAGAGTGTTTAGGAGTTTATGTTTCCTTGCCCCACTATAGTCCTGTAAAACAAGATCTCTGTGGTAATCTATCAGGAGGTCTTTGTTGGATTGTGTTATTTCTTTTGAACCCCCTTATGTTCTTTAACTCTCTCCTAGCTTTTCCCTCATAATCAAGTGTTAGCAACTATATCACCAATATACATTTTGTTTTGAGGAATAGGATTGACAGATTATTGATTTCTCAACCTGTGTCAAGGTATAGTCGTCACTACCTACTTAGAAGAGGGAGTTAAACTTAGAATTAGACGCCCGAGCCGGGATTTGAACCCGGGTCGTAGCCTCGACAGGGCCACATGATGGGCCACTACACTACTCGGGCAGTTTGTTAAGTGTTAGTGTGGAATTGAATTGTTCCGGAGGTATAAATTAGTTTTGGTTGAATGGTGTTTTTTCGGTTTTTGGTTTTCCTATGTATATTGGGATTGGTCCGAGGTTTTTTAGTTTGTATTTTTTTAGTTGGTTGGATAGGTCTTGTATTTCTTTTTCGTATGGTTTTATTATGATGTCTGCTTGGACTTTGTTTGCTATTTCTGCTATTGGTTTTTGTATTTCTAGTGGTGGTCTTATTGAGTATATTAGGTCTGTGTTTTTGTATAGGTTTATTTTGGGGTTGAATACGTTGTCTTGTATGGTTTTTTTGTGTTTTTTGATGTCTATGGCTATTATTTCGGCGTCTAGTTCTTTTTTTAGTGTTTCAGTGAATTCTAGGTGTTTGCCTGTTCCTATTTCGATTATTTTTTCTGCGTTTCTATAGTTTTTTATTATGTATTGTGTTATTTGTTTGTGTCCTTGGATTTTCTGGGGGATTTATTTTTCCTCCTTTGTTTTTTTTTTCTTGAGTTTCCAGTAGGTTACTGAGCTGAGTTTTTTTCCGGTTTGTTTGTTGAGGATTGTGTAGTCTATTTCTTTTAGGGTGTTGGCTAGTAGGTCGGGGGTGAATCTATAGATTGCGAATGGTATTACGAAGCTGTCTATTTTGTCTGTTATTTCGAGGTTGGTTTTTTCTGCGAGTTCTTTTATTTCTTCGTTGGAGTATAGTCGGCTGTCCATTGGTAGTATTTTGTTGTAGAGTATTCTGAAGCTCTGTAGGTTGAATGTGTCGAATATTACTGTGTTTTTGGAGACTCTGGCCATTTCTTTTAGGAATTTCTCTGGTTCGTCTACTAGGTGCATGAATCTTATTGCCATGACTTTGTCGAATGTGTTGTCTTTGAATGGGAGTTTTTCGGCGTCGCCTTTGAAGAAATTGATTGTGTCTGTTAGGCCTTTTTTATCTGCTTTTGTTTGAGCTATCTCTAGCATTGGACTGGATATGTCGCAGGCTGTTACGTCTGCACCCATTTCTGCTAGCATTAGGGAGAAACGGCCTGTTCCTGTTGCTATCTCTAGGATTTTTTGGTCTTTTATTTCTCCTAGGGCGTTTTTGACGCAGGATTTTTCGGTTTGGTTTATGTATGATCCTCCTGCGCCGCTGAATCTTTTGGGTTCGTATTTTTCTGCGATTTCCGGGTCTTTATACCATTTTTTTCCTTTCATTTTCTTTGTGTTTTTAGAGGAATTTGTTTATTAGTTCTAGGTTGCTTGGTGTTAGGTTGCGAATGATTGTTAATCCTTTGATTTTTATTTTTATTTTGTATCCTTTGTGGTTTAGGTAGTTTATTAGGGTTATCGGCATCTCTGTTGTTTGTTGGGTTTTTTGTTTTTCTGTTTTTTTGGTTTGTTTGGTTTGTCTGTGGATTGTTTTTAGTATTTTTGCTGTTTTTGTGATTTTTTTTATGTTTATTGTTATCTGTTTTTCATCGATATGGAGGGTTGCTGTTTCTTCCCCTCCAATGTTTAGTGCGAAATTCCCCTTAACTTCCAATATAATCACTCTTCGATTTTAAACTGCATATTGCCTTCTACACTGATTTTTTTGTTGTCGTATCTTAATACGAGGTCGTTGATTTCGATTCCCATCTCCCCTTGGTCAACAAATACTTCAAGTAGTTTATTTAGTTTTTCATTCATTTCGAATAGATATTTGTTTTTTTAGTTTTTTATCTCTTTAGGTTGTGTTTCCTGAGTTTAGTGTTTGTTTCTTTCTGTTTCTTTGGTTTTTTGTTGTGTTTTTTTGGTCATGTAGTATGCGTCTTCTCCATTGTTGTAGTATTGTTTTTTTGTTTTTGTTTTTTGGAATCCTAGTTTTCTGTAGAATTTTATTGCTTTTTTGTTTGTTTTTTTGACTTCTAGGGATATTTTTTTGGTTTTTTGTTTTTTGGTTGTGTTTATTGCTTTTTTCAGTAGTTTGGTGCCGATTCCTTGTGATTGGTGTTCTGGGTCTATGGCTATTGATATTATTTTGGCGTTTTTGGTTGTTGTTGGTGTTATTATTACGTATCCGATGATTTTGTTTTGTTTTTCAACTACGTAAAAAATGTTTTTAGGTGTGTTGTATTCTAAAAAGGTGTATGGGTGGTATGATTCTTTGTTGAAAACTTTTGTTTCTATTTTGTTGATTTCTAGTAGGTCTTTTTGGTGGAATTGTCTTATTTTTGGTTTATCGTTCATCTACCTAGTCCCTAATTGTTTTTAGGGTTTATTTTTAGTTATTTTTATAGTGTTTACTGGGGTTACTGGGGTTGGTTTTTTGGTAACTGGTTTATGTTTTATTGTGGGGTTGTTTTGGGTTTTAAAAATTAGGGTTTTAGGGGGGTAGGGTCAGAACCGGAGGCGGGCGTTTATATGGCCCTCTGACCCTACTCCCGATTTATACAAGCTTTAAAGTTAATTTATTTAGTGTTTGTTTATTCTTTCTATTCTGGATTCTATGGAGTCGTGTATTGTGAGTGGGCAGTAGTTTGATGGTGTGGTTGCTTTAGTTTCTTTTTTTATTCTTTCTATTCGGGATTCCAGGGAGTCATGGATTTCTAGCGAGCATGGGTCTATGTGTTTTTTCTTGATGTATTTTTTTGTATTTGGTTTTGTTTTCATAATCTTCACCTTCTATTTAATGATTTAACGGCCCCACATATAAAGATTTTTAGAAATGAATAATCATTATAGATTAAATCTTTATTACAGTTACCTAGATTGTTTATTTCCTAAAAAAGTTGTTTAAAATCATTATATATCCTTAAAAATCATGAAGGTTTTTATTGGATTTTTCTGGAGCTCTTGAAATGAAAACAAAAAAATGGTTTGTTAAGTTTTTTCTTAACTTAGTTGGATGGATTGAAACAATTTATTTTGTTTTAATGGGTTATTTCTAGAAAATGCTTTTTTTCTTGTTTGATGTGGCTCTGCATTGTCCATTGAACTCGCATCGATGGCATCTGTCTTTATGATCGGTTGTTTTGGGTTTTCTTTCTTTATTTGAGATTTCCTATATCGCTTCTATCTGTTTTTCTATTTTTTCTCTCCAGATATCACTGAATCTCTCGATATAGATTACTTTGTAGTTTTTTTGGTTTCTGAGTTTAGCGTATAGGGTTCTGTTTGGATTGAATTTTTTTTCAAACATCACGCAGTATCCAAATACCTTTATTCTGTCGGGTGGGTATGGGACGTCACATGAATTGTTTTTAGTTATTATTATTCTGCAGTCCTCGATATGGATCTGGTCGATTCGGCCTGCAAGTTGTTTTCCTACGAGATGTACGTCACGGCCTATTAAAATCTCATCGGTCCCTTTTGTTCTCTTTAAGGCATCTTCGACAGTTATTTCAACGCTTGGTCTTTGTTTATTTTTTTCTGGATTTTCTTCCTCTTCAACATCTAGTAGGGGTTTGTTATCGTTGTATCCGGCCCGGAAATTATTAATTAGGTTTAAATAGAAACGCGTTTCACAGTAGTTGCATAACTTAAGCCACTGAATAGGTATTTTCCGGGCCATCCCAGTAGTCAATGTTCCTGTAAATCTTTAACTTTTAGGTGACACTGACATCCTCCCACGGCTAAAGCCGTGGGGTTCCCCCACTGGGGGTTGAACCCACGGATACGGAGAGGTTCGCAGGTTCGTCGTCACGTTGGACGATGACCTGCGTTTTGGGCTGTGCCAGTACAGCCCCCGCCTCGGACAGCGGTTTCGAGAACTTGCCCAAGGCTCGTTTACCAATATTCAGCGCACCGTTCTTGTCAGCGTTGTCAGTATATAGAGACTACTCACCTAAAGATGTTACGCAAGCATCCAACCCCAACCGTGGCTATGAATGTAAGAAACAGGTTTTTTGTTGGTGGTGGGTTAGGGGGGTTTGGTTGTTATTTGATTATTTGTTTGATTGTTCCAATTCCTTTGCTTTTTCCTTCTCTGAATATGAATTTCTGGCCTTTATGTACGTAGTGTGAGTTGAATTTGAATTTGAGTTTTGCTTCTGTTTTTTCTCCTGCTGTTATGTAGTCTCCTTTTATATCTGTGAACTTTGTTGCTTCTGATATTGTTTCTATGTGGATTACTGGTTCGTATCCTTCTTCTATTTTTGTTGGGTGGTTTAATACGACTATGTCAGCTATGAATTCTTTTACTGTTTCTGGGTTGGTTTGTGGTGAACATAATGCCATTCCTCTTTTTATGTCGATTTTTTCTGCTCCTTTTACTGATATGCCTACGATTTCTCCTGCTGATGCTTCTTCTACTCTGTGGTGGTGCATTTCGATGGTTTGTATCTTGACTTCTTTATATTCGTTGTCGATTGGTCCGAGTAGGGCTTTTTCTCCTGTTTTTATTTTACCGGTCATTACTGTGCCGCTGACGACTCGGCCGATGCCTGTTACTTTGTAGACTTTGTCTATATACATTCTGAATGGGCCTTGGCTTTGTTTCTGTCTTGGTGTTATGCAGTAGAATAAACGGTCGAGTAGGGGGATTCCTTCCATTGTTACGGCTGATGTCTTTATTATTGGGATTAATACGTCGTTTTGTTTGTTTATTATGGTTTGGATGTCTTTTTTGTCTTTTATTCTGTAGGGGACTTTCCCTACTTTTTTTATTAGGCGTGTTGTTTGTTCAAGAACCTCTTTGGTTCTTTCTGGTTCTACTAAATCGGTTTTTGTTATGGCTACTATTGTGGGGAGGTCCATAGCTAGTAGTATGCCTAGATGTTCTTTTGTGACGTGTGTTACTCCGTCGTCTGCTGCAACTACAAGTAGGCCGTAATCTAGTTTTTGTCCTACTATTCCTCTGATTGTTGTTCGTAACCAGGGTTCGTGGCCTACTGTATCGACGAAGGAGATGGCTTTAACTCCATTTGAGATTACTTCGCTTTTTTCTTGGTTGTTTAATGGGTTTTTTAGTTTTATTGGCTGTCCTTTTTCATCGAAACCGTATACTCCATAGCTGAGGTCGGCGCTTAGTCCTCGCTCTATTTCGTGGGGTTGTACATCGAAGTATGATCTGGCTTTGCCTGATCCGTTGTCGGGTTTTCCTGTTACTATTGCTCCGAGTAGGGTGCTTTTTCCATGGTCTACGTGGCCTGCTGTCCCTATTATTAGGTGTTCAAGTTGGTTGGATTTTGAGTTTATTTTTATGAGTCCTGTTTTTTTTCCGTCAACTGTTTGTGTTTTTGTTTCGACTATTTGGGCTCCTATGTCTTCTGCGATTTTATTTATGACTTCAGTTGTTTCATTGAATTCAGTTTTGTTTAGTCCGCGTATTGTGCCGTCGTCTCTAACTCCTATTATGTATCTGGCGGAGCCGTTACCCTCTAATAAACGGTATTTTAGTTGGCTTGCGAGACCCATCTTTCGGTCTGTGTTTAGGTGGATGTCTTTTTTTAGGATTTCTTTGAACTCGACATCCCCGTTCTCGCCTTTGTTTATTAGTTTTTTTAGTTCATTCATTCTCTTTTATTTAGTTTTGGATTTTGTTTTGGTAAATTTCTCTGGGATTAATAAATAGTCTTTATTGTGTTTGAATACTCCTTTTTCTGTTCCTTCATCCATTTTTTTAATGAAGGATGGTCTTTTTAGTTTTACGTTTGTATACTCGATTGGTTCAACGACCTGTACTACGTTTTCTGAAACCATTGAGATTACTCCTTTATCCACCTCTTGGAGGTTCCCGATTCTCTTTATTTCCTTGTCCTTCATGTGTTTCCAGTCGCTTCGGTATTGGTCTCCTGTTTCAAGCTCGATCCCTGTTATTGTTCGGCCTGTACCGGTTATCCCGACTGGTTTTTGATCTACGGTTATTATGTCTCCTTTTCTGAATGGAGGTAGTTTTAGGGAGTATGCTGTTCTATAGACTTTCTGTCCATCTTTTTCACCAATCAATGTGCCTGACTGGGTGTATGTGCCGCCATATCTTTTTTTAATTAATTTCGATATCTTTAATCCCAGTTGTTTTGTCCCGGTGTATATATCGAATCCACCATCTGTTTCTGCAACATCTGATATATAGGACATTCTTTCATCTATTCGTTCTCTTTCAGCTAGTTTTAATGCTGATTTATGGATTATGTTTATTTCTTGGTTGGATAACTCCATTCCAGGTCTTCTTACTTGAACTACGGATTCAAAATATCCTGCTGAAGCTTTGTTACATCTCTCACATGAGGTGTCTCTTATTCGAACAGTTGTTGGGAGGGTTGTTTGTATTGGTTTGTTTTCAATCGTTCCCGTAACCGTTACCTCTCCCTGGATAGGGTCGCTATCTATGTCTAGTGCTATAGCTATGTCGAGGTCTTCAACTAGCCTATGCACATGCAGTTCAGACATAACTGCCATCTCTGCAGAAATTAGTTTTTGGTTTTCCTCATGGTCTATCCATGTATCACCTTCTCTATGTGCCCCACACTTGACACATACATCTACGTCTACAAAGTCTGGTAATTTGACTACATCAACGTTTTTTAAAAAACATTCTCTACAAAGCCTGTTTTCGCCTGAGATTTCTTTACCACATGAAGGACAAAACATCATACTAGTATAAGGTTTACATCAAAAATAGCTTTTTTATAAAATAGTTATATAGAGTGCTAGAAATAGTAGGTTTTTGTTGTATATTTAGGTTTATTTAGAAGGGTTCGTATTTCGCAATTAATATCTGTATCTTGTTTTCAGAGTCTGTTTGGAGTATTATATATTGGTTTTGGTTTGTTATTTTGTATTTTTTGTTCGGTTCAAGTTGGTTTAATGTTTTTTTGTTTCCTTTCCAGATTGCTTTGAATGTTTCTTGATTTACTTTCTTGTCTGGTATGTTTTTTGTTATTTGGTTTATTGTCTTTGTCATTCTTGTGTCTCCCTCACTATCACTCTGTATGTGTCTCCTTTTTTAATTTCCGTTTGATGGGGTATCGTTATCCTTAGGTTTCCCAATCCTTGTTTGTTTATTAGTTCAACAGCTTTTCTGTCTCCAACTTCCTCTATCTCCTTTACTGTGAATTTCTCTCTATAGTTGATCATTTATTTCCCGCCCCTTACCATACCATACCTTACTTTACCTTACTTTACCTTACTTTAGTTTATTTGGGGTGTTTTGGTTGTTTTAGGCTCCTCCGTGTGAGTCTCCTGTGGATATTCCTGTTGCTATTAGGTGGGCGACTCTTATTGGTTCTGGGATTCTGCTTTTGGTTGATGTGTGTTTGGTTAGTTTTATTGCTGATTTTTTGTCGATTCCTTTGTATTGGATGTGGATTGGTTTTTCTTTGGGGTTTGGTGTTGTTTTTACTTTTTGGGGTTTTCCTGCTTTTTTAATGTGTTTCCATCGTGTTTCTGGGTTTGGTAGGTTTTGTATTGCTTTTTTTATTTCTTTGAAGTTTGGTTTTTTTCTGGATGCTACAATCACTGGTTTGTTTGTTTTTTGGTGTAGTTGTTCTATGTCTACGGTGTTCATTCCGCCGTAGGTTATTCCATCTAAAAAAATGACTCTTATTTGGTCGTGGTGTCTGGAGTTTAGGGTCATTTGGCTTATTTTCTGGGTGGCGTCTAATCCATCGATTTTTATGTCTGTTCTTGTTACGCCATCGATCCATGAGCCACCGCGGAAAACGGTTCCCACGACTATTGTTTTTTGGTTTTTGTTTTTTTGGTAGGGGCCGTCATCGACCCCGAGGACTCGGATTTCTCCTTTTATATTCATGTGTTTATGTTTTAGAAAACTGTTTTTCTATGTCTTTGAATTCGTTTATTGTGTTTTCTATGATGTCGTTGATTGTTTCGTAAAGTTTTTCTCCTTCTTTTACTTTTATGTGGAGTACTGGGTCGCTTAGTGTTGGGTGGTCTATGTTGTATGAGGCTATTTCAACTCTTGGGTCTTTTAGGAAAATTGATTTCATTAGGTTTGCGATTGTGTGGTCTTGGCCTATTAGTGATATCTTGATTTCTCTATCGGTTTCTTCAAGTATGTCTAATTCCATTATTTAATCTCCTTACCGAAGAGTGAGGATATTTTTCTGGTTTCTACTGCTCCACAGCTACGGCATTTAAGTTTTCCATTATCGGTTTTCTTTAGGTATCCATTGCATTTTGTGCATTTGGCGCTTAAGACCCCTAGTTGTGGTTCGTTTGTGGTGAGGTCTATTGCACCGGGTTTTTCAACTATTATTTTGGCTCTAACTATGTCTCCGGTTCTGAATTTGTTTTCAAGGTTTTTTACGTAGTCATCGCTTACGTTTGATACGTGTATAGCTCCTACTTCGTTTACAGCTATCTCTCTGTCTTCGCTTCCTACAAGACTGGCGATGTTGATGAGGACTATTGAATCTTTTACGTCTCTCACTCTACCGATTATTTCATCGCCTTTTTCAGGGACTGGTGGGATGGATGTTTTTGGCTCTACCCATACAGACCTATCTTCCTCGTTGACTCGGACTATACCGGTCAGTGAGGAGTATACATTACCGTTTTTTTCATATGTTCCTTCTTTCCCAGTGAATTCCTCGGATGTGCCGATGAACTCACCTGGGGTTGTAAAATTATCATTAATCATTGTCAACTGTCTCTAATAAATTTATAAAGATTAACCTTAACAGGTTTCTGTTTCTTTTTATGAAAGTTAAATGTTCTCCCTATTGGGAATAAGATGGTTGTCATCTCAACAATCTGTCCACCATGTTCTCTAACATATTTTTCGACAAAATCTCTGGTTCCTTGGTTGTGGATTGAGTAGGTTGTTTTTGCGGTGTTTAATGCTGTTTTTATGAATGGTCTGTCGCTTCCTTTGGATTGTGCTCCAAAAGGTGGGTTTTGTAATACTGTGTCGCTATATCCCTTAAACTCTGAGACATCTTTTTGTATCCACTCTACATCTACGTTTAGTTTCTCGCTGTTTTGTTTGGCGATCTCTATTGCTTTTGGGTCGATATCGACTCCAACTACTTTTTCTGCATCCATTAGTTTTGCAGCAATTGCGAATGCACCGGTTCCACATCCAAGGTCTATTACTTTCTGGTTTTTTATGTTGCCTTGCATGTATGCGAGATGTACTATCGATGCTACTATGCCAGGGGGGGTTTGGTATTGTTCTAACTTTGGGTCAGGGTTTTTGAAGCCATTTAGTGTTGTTAGTTTTATCTCAAGTTGTTTTTTGTTCATCCCTGCACTCTCTAATTTATCTTAATGTTTTTTCAAACATTTTTTTAATATAGATATGTAAGTTAGATGTTTATTCACTGTCTTCTTATTTCATCGAATTCGAGGTTGCTCCAATCTCTGTCGCCAACCAATATTTCATGTTCTGTTGGGGTTAGGATTGGTTGTTTATATTTTTTGTGGTCGTCGTATGTGATTCGGGGGCAACCTGTGTTTATGTATGCGTCGTATCCGAGTTGTAGTAATCGGTTTGGGGATACTTCCTCCATTGTTACTACAGATGCTTTGTATCCTTCTTTTTTTAATCTTTCTTTAATTTTTAGGGCTAGTTTTTTTCTTGTTTGACCTGTTTTTGTTGAGAGTATCACTCCGAAAGAACTGGCTTTTTGGGCTTTTGCTATTGTGGCGTATCTTTTTTTTATGAAAAGATCTGTGTTTTCTATTTCTCTTATTTCCTGTCTTTCTGGATCGATTATGATGACTGGTTTGTTTGTTGAGTATGCTATTCCTGTTGGATGGAAGTTTCCTGTACCTATAAATAGGTATTTGTCTACGTCTATTTCGGTTGCTGAGAAATTACATCCTAATACTTGGCCTGGGTTGGCGATTGCTTTATCGCCTTCACCGATCACTGGGTTTATTTTTTGTTTAGGTAGTTTTTTCTTGATTTCTGGGAGTAGGTGGTGGTGTTGGACTGTTGTTATTAATCCAATATCTCCAGAACCTATTTTGTCTATTGCTTTTTCTATTAATCTATCGATCTCTATCTCCATTGGTATGTCGAAGTATACTACGTCTATTTCTGTGTTTAGTGGTATCTCTGAGTGGCCTAAATGTATTATTAGGTCGACCCCGAGTTTTTTTAGTTCCCAATCCTCGAGGTCGCATGCTCCATAGCAGGGGTCGCCTGATATCAATACGTGTGTATCTGTTTTTGTTTCGATTGTATTGCTGATTTTCTGTGCTTTTCTTTTGAGTCCTTCTGGCATTTGTATTGAGACGAGTTCTGGGTTTTTTTCCCGGATTTTTTCGGTGATTTTGTCGATCGGTATTTTATGGGTCATCTGTTTTTTTGGTGTTTTTTTATTTCCGGACAGAGTCTAACAATATTTGTTTTTCTTTTTTGGCTACTGTTTGTCGTATTTCTTCGACTGAGTCGATGTTTGCTGAAACGCTTGATATGCCCATTCTTACTAACTGGCCTACTATGTCTGGATAGCTTCCTGCTTGTCCACAGATTGAGGTTTTTACGTCGGCTTCATTGCATTTCTCTATTACTCTTTTAATTAGTTTGAGTACTGCTGGATGTCTTTCGTCATAGATATTGGATACTATTTCGTTGTTTCTGTCAACTGCTAATGTGTATTGGGTTAGGTCGTTTGTTCCAAAGCTTACGAAATCGATGTCTTCTTTGATTATGTCTTCTATTATTAATGCAGCTGCTGGTGTTTCTACCATAATTCCGAAGTCTATTTTTTCTATATCGAGTTCTTGGTTTTTCATCATTTCTTTGGCTTTTGCTACTTCTTTTGGGTGTTGTATTAATGGTAGCATTAATCCAAGGTTGGTATATCCTTTTTCGTAGAGTTTTTTGATTGCTTTTATCTGCATTCTGAATATTTCTTGGTATTGGAGGTCTCTTCGTATTCCTCTGAATCCTAGCATTGGGTTGTGTTCTTGAGGTTCTCTATCTCCGCCTTCTAGGCTTCGGAATTCATCTGTTGGTGCGTCCAGTGTACGGATCCAAACTGGTTTTGGATAGAATTCGTCGGCTACTTTTCTTATTCCATTTTCCAGTTCTTTTACGAATAGTTCTTCTTCTCCTTTCTCTGCATATGACTGTGGATGTCGGTTTAGTCCTAGTACTAGGTGTTCTATTCTTAGTAGGCCGACTCCATCTGCTCCTGTTTGGGCTGCACGTTCAGCTGCTTCTGGGATTGAGACGTTTACTTTTATGTCTGTTGCGGTTACTGTGTTGGTTACTGTTTTAACAGTTTTTTCTTGGGTTTTCTGTGTTTTTTGTTCCTTGATTTTGCCTTTGTATATCTTTCCTTTTTCACCATCGACGGTTACTTCCTGACCATCTTTCAATGTCTTGCTTGCTCCGTTTGCTCCTACTACTGCTGGTGTGCTTAGTTCTCTTGAGACAATTGCTGCGTGACATGTTAGACCTCCTTCATCTGTTACGATTGCTGATGCTTTTTTCATTGCTGGAACCATATCTGGGGTTGTCATTGATGTTACGAGTATGTCTCCTTCTTTCACTTTGTCCAGTTCATCTAGGTTTTTAACTATTTTTACTGTTCCAGCTCCGACTCCTGGAGATGCTCCAAGGCCTTCTAATATTATTTTTCCTGTAGATGCTTTGTTTTCTGGTATTTTTTCGTCTGTTATTGTTGTTATAGGTCTTGATTGGAGCATGTATATTTCGTTGTCTTCTATTGCCCACTCTACGTCCTGAGGTGTTTCGTAGTGTATTTCTACTCCTTCTCCCATTTTGGCTAGTTCGGTTATTTCTTCATCTGTTAGTGTTGGTTTGTTTTGCATGTCTTCTGGGACTTCTATGTGTCTTGTTTCTCCGGTTTCGGGGTCTCGGTCGAACATGGTTCTTTTTGTGGATATGTCTTTTTTCTTAACTTTGAATCCATTTTTGTCTACGATGTAGTGGTCGGGTGAGACTGATCCTGATACTACTCCTTCTCCTAATCCCCATCCTGCTTCTATTATTACTTCGTTTTCTCCTGTTGTTGGGTGTGAGGTGAATATGACTCCTGCTTTTTCTGCGTTGACCATTCTTTGGACTACTACTGCTATATTTACTTTTGAGTGTTCGAAGTCTTGTTTTTCTCTATAGAAAATAGCTCTAGCGGTGTATAGGGATGCCCAGCATTCTTTTATTTTTTTCATTACTTTTTCTTCGCCTCTGATGTTGAGGAATGTTTCTTGTTGTCCGGCGAAGCTTGCGTCTGGTAGGTCTTCTGCTGTTGCTGATGATCTTATTGCTACGAATTCATTCTTTCCTTCAGCTTTTTCTGATATTTCTTTGTAGGCTTCATTTACTTTTTTTCTTATGTCGTTGGGTGTTTCTGTTTGTATTATTATTTCTTTGATTTTTTCGCTTGCTTTCTGTAGTTCATCTGAGTTATCGACGTTTGTTTCGTCTAGTATCTGGAATATTTTTTTGTCTATTCCGCTGTCGACTATGAATCTACGGAATGTTTCTGCTGTCACTACGAATGCATCTGGGACTGGGAGTTCTGCTTGTTTCATCTCTCCCAGACTCGCTCCTTTTCCGCCTACAAGCTCTATATCTGTGTTGTCTACTTCATCTATCCAAGCTATAATCAATATTTCATACCTCCAGGGATTTCAGAACTTCTTTCTTCTTTTTATCGTAACTGTCAAGTGATGACACAGCTATTTCCTCAAAGTGGTCTCTGTTTACATCGAGCTCCATGGCGATTCTTTCTAGGTAGGGAAGATCGATTTTACTTCCCATTCTTTCGCTTTTTGCGAAATAGCATTTTACTGCTCTGGATAGCACTATTATTCCTGTAAATGACCTGATGAATCTGTAGGATGGATCAAGTTTGTCGTTTTCTATTCTTGACACCGTTTCTCTTGATACTCCGGTTATATTGCTCACCTGGCTTTGTGTCAAGGCTGTTTTTGCTCTATATTTTTTCACCATACTACCTGGACTGCCAGAGAGCAGGATTGATCCGGCTACTTCTTGGGCGTATTTTTTTGCCCAGTCTGGAAGGAAAACGCTGTCATCTTTAACTTCAACTGACATGTGAACACTTGGTTTTTAGTGGTTTGACTAACATTTAAATATTTTGATGTCTTGTGATTGAAAAATCACATAAAACAAGTTATGATGTGGAATATCTCCAAAAAAACCACACGAAACAAAACAAAAAATAGATATATGAAAAATAAATCACAAAAAAATAGAGAGAGGTGGGTGTAAAAATGAAACACCCAAAAAAATTATTTTCTTAAAAACCTACCTCCAAAATTCAGTTTCTCTCCGCTAACCAATGCATCACAGAAAGGACAGTAATCAAACTCTTCCTCATCGTTCCAGACTGTCCCGCAGGTAGTGCAAATCCTACCAAAACTCATGAAAATAAGGCCTTCTAGAGGATTTGAATCTCTCAATCTCTTTACCTCCTTATCCTCATCAAAACAACATCATTTTCTGGATACAATTGATAATGGAATCCAAGTTCTCGAACCAACGAATCAACCTGATCCAGCTTCTCCATCGACAGACTATCTCTGAACTCTAGGTACACTGTTTTACCGAGTGCATTTCTCTTCAGAATTATCTTAACACTATCGCCAAGATGTCTGTCAAGAAGGTTAAAAACCTCAATTGGCTTGGATATACATAACACCTCAAGCCAAAACCAAAAAATATTCACACAAACAATGCGGTGAAAAGAGCGGAGCAAAGTTTTTCTTCCTCAATGGCGTTATCCGAGGTAAGTCACCGTTCTTTACTATATTATTTCCTTTACAAAAACACTGCATTAAGTTTACTATTTACAACAACACAATATAAATATTACTATAGTAAGACTATAATAAGACAAAGTTTTAGGAAACAAATAGGTGAAACCAAAAATGGGCCACAAAAGAATAACAATAAGAATGAACAACTACCTAATAGAACAAATCGACAAACAAATCGAACAAAACAAATTCACAAACAGAAGCGAAGTAATAAGAACAGCAACACAAGAATTCATAACCAGACAACAAATAAAAAACGAAAAACCAAAACAAAACAAATAAAAAAACTCCACACGAAACAAAGGACCATAAAACCCAAAAAGAAAGTATAAAACAGATTGATACAAATGCTTGGATATAAAATCAAAGACATCAAAGAAAACACACGATTAAACGAACTATTCCAATACTACAAAATTAAAAAACCAAAACTAATCATATCACCAAACAAAACACTCAACGCAAGATCAATATTCTTTCTAAAATCATACATCCTAATAAACAAAGGACTACTACAAGAACTAGAAAAAGAAGAAATATTCGCAGTAATACTCCACGAAATAGGCCACTCAAAAACAAAAACACTCTCCCTAATATTAACACTACTAACCCTAATCTACGCAACAATAATCACAACAACAACATACCTACTAATAACAAACATCCCAAACCCAACAATAACAACACTCACAATAACAACACTAGCAATAACCAGAATAATACTACCAAAAACAATAACCAAAATATCCCAAAAAATCGAATACAACTGCGACAAATATGCAGCACAAAAACTGAGACAAAACAAAACCTGGCTAATATCTGCACTTAAAAAAATACAAAACAAAACAAACCAACAAACAGACAAGAGGACAACAACACTATACTACATACTCTTCCACCCATTCTCAACCCACCCAACATTCCAAAAAAGAATACAAAGAATACAAAAAGAATGAAAAACACCAACAAAAATATATGGAAGTACCTGAAATCAAATAACAAGCAAGATGGGCCTGTGGTCTAGTCGGTCATGACGTCGCCTTGACATGGCGGAGGTCACCGGTTCGAATCCGGTCGGGCCCACTAAAACTGATTTTAACAGAAATATAATTGCGATAATACAGGTAAAACAATATTAATTCTCCAGTTGAAACAAAGGGGTCCTAAAACAGTTTATTTTTCTTAAAATTAAGATTACGTATTTTTTTGGTCAATTTAGTTTATTTTCAAAAAGTTGTTTTGTTTTTCTTTAAAATTTAAAATCTATAGGATTATAGTTGACCCCCACCCCTTCGTTTCAAGTGCAAACTAGGAAATGAGTAGGTTGATATTATTATTAATTATTATTAAAATGTACCACGGTTAACTATGAACTTTAAGTATATAAATCTTTCTAACTATATTATATAAATAAAATAAATAAAAACAACTAAAAATGGATATTTCAAACCTTTTTTCAAATAAGTTAATTGAATAATAAAAATTAAATTAGATTAATAGGATCAATTTCAATGAATATAGTTTCCCAAATAATAGATAAAACCAGTAATCTAGAAAGCGGTTGTTTCTTCCCTGGCTACAGTGGAAATATAAGTAATTGTAGTGAAGGCTATCTACTAATAACCTCCTCAGGCTCCAATATCTCAAAATTATCAAAAAAAGATTTTGTTTTCTTCAGGTGTTCAGAACAAAGTTTCCAGTTGAAACGAAGGGGTGGGGGTCAAGAACCATCCAGTGAGTCTCCTCTTCACATAAAAACATATCAAAAAACTGGACCCGGTTTCATAGTTCATTCCCATCCTGAATACTCAGTTGTAATATCACAAAAAAGAGATTCTCTAAAGTTGAGGAGTGAAGGAGCAAGAGACTTAATTGGAAAAGAAATAGAGATTATTCCAGAAATTACTGCAGGCTCAATTGATTTGGCTGAAGAAGTATCTAATTATCTAAAGAATAATGAAGTGGCCCTTGTTAGGAACCATGGATTGTTTGTAAAATCAATAAATATAGAGAGGGCTTGTAAATTGACTGAATTGGTTGAAAGGAATGCAAAACAAATTTATTTAGAGTCAGTTATCGACAGTTAATCCCTCAAGAATTGAGATTGCATTCCATATTTCAGTTCTAGCGTGAACAGGTATGTTTGGATCTTCGTTCACTTCATTTAATTCAGATATTGCGTTTGTTGCTCGAACTGTTAGGTCTTCATCCCCCTGCATCTCTGTTTTAGCGTTTTTTGCAGCTCTTCTAATATTTTTAGGAATTGAATTATCATTTATTATTTTATCAAGAACGTTAAAACATCTTTCAATTTCTTCTTTGTTATCTTGGCTCATAATATATCAACCTCATTAATCAGCGAAGTAAGAACTAAAGGTTATTAGTTATTAATCCTTTTATCTTTTTCGAGGAAATTAACCAATCTATTCCTTTTAAAATATACGGCTTTTCTTAGGTTTTCCTTTTCATCATAGTATTGATTTTAGTATTTTCAAACCATCGTTAGAACCTAATGTTTTTTTCGATGCTCTTTCAGGATGGGGCATTAAACCTAAGACGTTTTTTTCTTCGTTTAACAAACCGGCGATGTTTTCCTTAGATCCATTTGGATTTGATTTTTGGTTTGTGTTGCCGTTTTTATCTGAATATTTTAATGCAATCTGGTTGTTTTCTTCAACCTGTTTTAATGTTTTTTCATTTGCGTAATAATTTCCTTCTTTATGGGCTATTGGGATTTTAAGAACTTTGTTTTCATTGTAATTTGATGTAAACACAGAGTCTTGGTTCTCTATTTTTAGGTGGGTTGTTTGACACCTGAATTTAGGGTATTTGTTTATCATTAAAGTACCTGGAAGTAATCCAACCTCTGTTAACATCTGGAATCCATTGCATATTCCGATAACATGGCCTCCATTTTCTGCATATTTTTTAATTGACTGCATAATTGGTGTTCTTGCTGCTATCGCCCCTGCCCTAAGGTAATCTCCATAAGAAAAACCACCGGGCAATATTATTCCGTCATAATCTTTTTCAAGTTCTTCTTTAAACCAAATTAATTCAACATTAGCTCCAAGTATCTCTTCATACACTTTTTTAACATCGAGGTCACAGTTTGACCCAGGGAACTTTATTATCGCTATTCTTGACATCAATCCACCCTTATTTCGTAGTTATGTATTACTGGGTTTGCCAGTAATCTTTGACACATCTCATCAACATTTTCAATTACTTCATCCCTAGAACCGCCTTCGATTTCAAGATATATTTTCTTACCCACCATAGCTTCATTAACTTCATTATAGCCAAGTAGATTCAATGATCTCTTAATTGTGTCTCCTTCAGGGTCAAGCATTCCATCTTTAAGTTTTATGTCTACAGTAACTTCGTAGGTTATATAAAAACCCCCTTATTTAGATTGAGATTTTTCTGAATATACTTCATTCTATCGATAGAAAAAATAACTGTAAAAAATAAAAAAAATAATTAACCAAAAAATAGTTTTTTTGGGTTTGATTATTTAAGGAGGGAGGTGGAGGAGGGGTTTGGGGTTATCGGCAGGTTCTTAGTTCTTGGATTTTTTCGTAGTTTGGGTATTTTGTCATATCCATGTGTGGGAAGTATTGGCCTCGTGCGAACTCCATTTCAAAATCTTTGTGGGTTGCTAATCTATAGTATTTTATTAGGTTTGGTAGTTCTCTTGCTTCTTGTCTTTTTTCTTGGTCTATTAATGCTAGTCTTGCTCCAACTCCTGCTGCGTTTCCAGCCATCTTTATGTCGTCTATGTCTACTTCTGGGAAAAGTCCTATTGTTAGTGCTGAGATTTTGTCTATGTAGTTTCCAAAAGCTCCGGCTAACATTATTTCATCTGGTTTTTTGATTCCAAGTTCGTCCATTAGTACGTGGGCTCCTGCACATATTGCTCCTTTGGCGAGTTGTACTTCTCTTATATCTTGGTTTGTGATTGTTACGTCGTGGTCTGAGTTGTATTCAGATTTATACGCTAAGACATATTCCATTCCTGATTCGTTTGGACGTAAACGGTCTGTGTCTACGTTTTTGTTGAATGTACCATCTCTGTTTATTACACCGGTGCTAACCAGTTCGGCTACTGCATCGATTATTCCAGAGCCACAGATTCCTTTTGGTGGTTTGTTACCGATAATATCTAGTTTTGGCTCTAATTCTTTATTTATCTCTATATATTGTATTGCTCCGGGGGCGGCTCTCATTCCATATTTTATGGAGGCTCCTTCTAATGCTGGTCCAGCTGCACAAGAGGCACCGATTAATCTTTCTTTGTTTCCAAGGACTATTTCTCCGTTTGTTCCAACGTCTATCATCAGTTGTATTGGATCTTGTTTGTGTGGTGTAGTGGTTAGTAGACAACCTATTGTATCTGCGCCCATCCATCCACTTACGGTTGGCATTACGTGTATGTTTCCATCTTCGTATATATTGACGCCTGTTTCATTTGGAGTTAGGTTTACTGAGTCTCTAAGGCCTTGTACATAAGGTGATTTTGATATGAATTCGGAGTGGATTCCGGCGAATATATGATGCATGCCTGTGTTTCCAACTACTGTTATTTCAAGTATTTCTTCTTGTTTTATGTTGTTGTCTTTGCAGAGTTTTGATATTAATCTGTTTACTCCATCGATTATGGCTTCTTGCATTTTCTGCATACCATTTTTTTCGTTGAATGTGATTGTAACTCGGGTCATAACATCTTCGCCGTATTTTATTTGGGGGTTCATTTCAGATGCAGTGTCTATGATATCCCCTGTCATCATATCTATTAGGTAGGCTACTACTGTTGTGGTTCCTATGTCGAATGCAACTCCATAATATTCTTCTTGGTGTCCGTCTTCTATTTTGATGATTTTGTCTTTGTTTAGGGTTATTGTGAATTTTGTTTTGAATCTACCTAGGTCGTTTCTTAGTTTTTTGGGGAGTTTTCTCAGTGTGTTTATTGAGATATGGTTTGTTTCGATGTTGTATTCTTTTTTAATTATTTTCTTCAGTCTCTCGAAGTCGGATAGATCGTCTTCTAGTGAGGGTTTGTCTGGTTTAACTTGGTATTTGGTGATTGTTGGGTTTAGTTCTACATCGACTTCAAGGCCTTCTTCAAGTATTACTTGTTTGTCTCTACGGCTTTTGCTTGGTATTGAGGCTTTTATCTCTGTCTTTGTGTTTTTGATTTTTGCGGCGCAGGCATATCTATAGCCTTCTTCTATTTCTTCTGTGCAGAGGTCTTCTTTTTCTTCGGAAATTAGGGGTGATAGGGAGTCCATACCTTCTTCGATTTTTATTATGCATTTTCCGCAGGTTCCTTTTCCACCGCAATCTGATTTTATATCTATGCCTGCTTTATCTGCTGCGTCTAGTATTGTTTTCCCTTCTTCTATTTTGATGGTTTTTCCATCGGGTTCAAATTTTATTTTCAAGTTTTTTACTTCCTGGAGGTCAGTTTGGTATCACCCTTCTTTTTCCTCCACCTATATGTTTTTGGTTTTATTCTTTCATTAGTTTTAGTGCTCTTTTAGCTGCTTTAGTTGCGTCTGTTGCATATCCGTCTGCACCGAATTCTTCTATTGCGGATTTTTCGTTTAGTGGTGCTCCACCTGCAAGTATTTTTACGTTTGGTACTGTTTTGTTAGCGTCTTTTACGACGTCTTTAATTCCTAGCATTGTTGATGTCATCATTGCTGAGATTGCAATTATGTCTGCATCTACTTCTTTTGCTTTTGCTGCGAAATCTTCGTTTGGCACGTCTTTTCCGAGGTCTACTACTTCCATTCCACTTACATCTAGCATTAGTCTTACTAGGTTTTTACCGATGTCGTGTACGTCTCCTTCTGCTACTCCGATTACGACTTTTCCTTCGACTCCTAGGTCGTCTGCGTCTATATGTGGTTTTAGTATGTCGAGGCCTGCGTACAATGCTTCTGAGGCCATCAGTACTTCGGGTACGAATTTCTCTCCTTTGTCGTATAGGTCTCCGACTTCTGATATTCCGGAAACGAGTCCATCCATTATTGCGTCCATTGGCTCTACGCCTTCATCTAATGCTTTTTGAGCGGCTGTTTTCACTTTCTCTTCGTCCATTTCAACGACGCCTTTATGTAGGTCTTCCAGTATTTCTTCTTTTGACATAGTTTATTTCTCCTATCTATTCTACAGTATGTAAAACACCTATATTATATATTTTGGTAACTATCTTTTTACAAAAACGATTAAATAGGGTATAAAAAAACTAAAATTATTTTAATAGGTATATATCTTTTGAAAAAGGTTATTATTAAATAATAAGATGTTTAAGAACTTTTTGTTTAAGCCTTGGTTTTTGGTAGATATTTTCCAGTTGAAATATAGGGGCCTATTATTTTTTCTATATAATTTAAGTTCGGTTATTAACAATAGTTTAAAGCATATTTCTGAATCTACCTATTTCGGGAAATCTTAATGTCTCATTATCAACTTCCACTAAAACTTCGAAACTATTTAGGTCCCTATTTTTCATATATGGGGACATGAAGTCATCCTTCTTCATTTTGTTTATAGATACACCCTCGGTTAGTGGTGAAAAACTCGGGGTCAAAACAAGGTCTGGCTGGGTATTAGACCGGTCGATTAAAAAACAATCAAGTTTTTCACCCTCTATTTCAATTGCAGGGTGTTCGTGCCCAATCACTATGGATTCAATGTTTTTTAGCTGTCGTTCCTTATCTCCATGTAAAATCGCTACGTTGTCAATTACTACCTGTTCATGGAGTTCTTTTTCTTTTTTCTCTAGTAATGTTGGAAGCATTTTGTCATGTGAACCTTCTATTAAAACACAGTTTTGGCAGTTTTTAAGGACTTTATCAAGTTTGTTGGAAACTTCACTCCATATTTTTCCAAATGAGTGGAGGATATCTCCATTTAAAACTACTGTTTCTGGTTCAAACCTATCTATAACTTGTTTTAGTCGTTTGGTTAGTTCCTGTTCTTCATGTAGTGGGAAGGAGATTCCTTGACGTCTTAATTCGTCTTCAAGACCTATATGTAGGTCTGAAACTACGCATATATCTAGGTCTTTTAGGTAGAGCGCTGAATTATGGATCTCCAGTTGGTTATTTAGGGCCATCTAACCCAATCTCCTCTATAACTTGTTGATGGAATTTTTTTATAACTGAAGAACGGTCTTCAGCTAGAACTACATCGCTTGCGTCTAGGGTTGCTGTTCCAAACATGAATGGGCTTGGTGAACCCACGTTTTTTTGAGTTATATCTATCTCGTTTTGCTGGATTTTCTGAATGAACTGTTGTACATGGTCAAGCTCTAGTTTGTCATATAAAATCTCTCTAAATGTTTCATCTACAACTGCGAAATCGTCTTTAGATAAAGCAAAGTTTATCATCATGTCTGAGTTGAACTGTTGTCTTCTACCACTTTTTCGGTTGCCTTTATAGTTTTCAAGAATCATGAAGGACCTTACAGCGTTTATCCTGAACATCCTTTTTAGCATTTCAGTCCCCTGTAAAGCATCCTTCATAGTTCTTTCAATCATGTCTAGGTCGATTCCATCTATGATTTCTTTAATATCTATCTTTATGTCTTGGGAGAAGGAAAGTGTGAACCCTAAATCGGATATCGATACAGATACATCTATACCTCGTCGGCGGGAAACTTCATGTGCGATTAGGCGGCTTAATCCATCATTGAATTTACGGCCATAGGTGCTTTGGAATAAAAACCTTTTACGGTGGTTGCGGTCATGGTATTCCTCGACATAGAAATTTTTTGGAGTTGAAATCGATTCACCACCTGAATACATAACCTGCTCCATAAACATCTTTATAAGGCTTTTACGGGCATTTTCATCGATTGGAAATGTCTTTAAGTGTTCTTCAGCTTTTTCTGCAGACCCACCTCCAACCCAAACCTGCATTTTATCCTTAAACTCAAGTATTTTAATCGCTAAATCATAAGATAACGGTAATCTCTCTGAAAACCATCTAGGTACGTTTGATGGTCTGTCAGTTTGATCTACATAGACCTTGCCACCACGCCTATACCTGAACTCATATCTGTCACCACCCAAATGGAAAACATCCCCCTTTTCAAGTTTATCAAGATACTGTTCATCAAGGCTTCCAACCCTTTTTTTATCATTCCTAGTGAAAACGCCGCAGGAAAAACTTGCAGGAATGGTCCCCAAATTCGTCATGTAAATCACTCTTGACATACCGCCCCTACGACCGATTTCTCCAGACTCCTCATCGTACCATATTTTAGCATAAATATTTTTATCTTCCATTCCAGCATAATCAGCTGTCAAATACTTAATAACCTTATCAAAATCACTTTCACTGAGGCCAGAATAACAATAAGACCTCTTAACAACCTTCTTAACCTCACTCAAAGGCCTCACACTGTTTATTGCCATACCATATATGTGTTGGGAAAGCACATCCAGACAGTTAGTTGGTATAAACACCCTGTCAATAAACCCTTCTTCTGCATTTCTCAACATCACAGAACATTCAAGCAATTCATCCCTATCCATAACAAAGACAATACCCTTTACTTTGTGATGGAGCGAGTGGCCAGACCTACCTATCCGCTGCAACAACTTAGAAACAGATTTAGGAGACCCAATCTGAACAACAAGATCAAGGTGGGGCATATCGACTCCAAGTTCTAACGAGGTGCTGGTTGTTACAAAATCTATTTCCCCATGCTTTAACTTCTCTTCAATCTCCATTCTTTTTTCACGACCCAACGAACCGTGGTGACACCCAGTGTTCTCATCAACATAATGCTCTGGAAACTTACTACGAAGATTCTTTAAAACACGTTCCGCACCACTCCGTGTGTTAGTGAAAATCAATGTATTTTCATGACCCTGAATAAGCGTGTGCAGTTCTCTGTAGAGAACATCACTGATTTTTTCAGGATCTGTGTTAATCAAATCATTTGTCGGACACCTAAGCTCTAACTCCATATCACGAATAAAACGAGTATCTACAACCTCATAATCACGTCCAGAGCCAACCAGAAACTTAGCAACCTCTTCAACAGGCTCAACGGTTGCACTACACCCGATCCTCACAAACTCCTGATCTGCCATCGCTTGAAGACGCTCCAAACTCAAAGATAAATGAACCCCACGCTTACCCTCAGCTAGAGAATGAATTTCATCAACAATAACCCAACGAACAGTCTTCAACTTCTCCTTAAATTTAGGAGAGTTAATTAAAATAGCCAATGTCTCAGGAGTAGTATTAAGAATGTGAGGGGTTTTATCAAGCATCTTAGCCCGCTCACTCTTCGGAGTATCACCATGCCTAATAGCATGCCGAATATCATCATTTTCATACCCCCGCTCCCTACTAATCTCCTCAATCCCACGTAAAGGCTCAACCAAGTTACGATGAATATCATTAGCAAGCGACTTCAAAGGAGAGATATAAAGACAGTAAACAGTATTCTCCAACTCATCCTCTCTAGAAAGCTTATACAACTCATTAATTATCGAAGCAAAACTAGAAAGAGTCTTACCCGACCCAGTAGGAGCACAAACAAGAGTGTTCTCCCCCCTATGAATATTCGGGATAGCACCTCTCTGCGGAGGAGTAAAATAACCATCATTAACATCAAAATAACGACCAAACTTACCAACCCACCAATCCCTAACAGAAGGCTCAAAAACCTCATCAATTATAAAACTCTCAACACCACTCAACTCAGAACTAGGTTTAACAGACATCTAAAGAAAAAATAATCCTACAGATTTAAAAACAAACTGGAAAAAACCAACAGGGAATGAAAAAACACCCCAACCCCCTCAACAAACCCAAACCAAAAACAAATAAACCAAAAATAAATAAAAACACACAAACAGTATTAATCCCATAAAACCAATAAAACCAAAAAAGAAACCTATAAAACCTAGCCTAAAAAACTCTAAATAGCTCGGTGTATATTTTGAGGAAAAACAGCAACCAGAAAAACGGAAAAACAAGAATAAACCCTAATAACCAGGGAGTGAGCTCCGTTGTAGGAGTAATTATAATGGTCAGCATAGTGACCTTGATGGCTGCAATTGCCGGAGCCTTCGTTATGGGGGCAATAACAATTCCCGAACCCGCCCCAACAACAAGCATATCAATAGAGGAAATAAATGAGGATGAAATTAGGTTAATACACAATGGTGGAGACACACTTCACACCGAAGATCTCAGAATAATAATATATAACCTGGATACTGAAGAACAAAACAACCGGATAGACCTTGATTCAGAAGAACTAGAATCAGAGATAAATAAAGAACAATGGAACAATGGAGAACGAATAGATCTCAATTTAGATGAAATAGATGTTAGTGATGGCGACAGAATTGATATAAGAGTGATGCACACATCATCACAAACCACTTTATATTCAGAACTAAAAACACATTAAAAAAACATAAAAAAAGTTTCATTCAAAAAATAAAAAACCATTTACTTAATAGAGGAATATTTAGGTTTTTAAAGCAATCTAGTTGGCTTTTGAGGGCTAATCGACTTCTTTAATGTCTTTTTCATTAATTAAACCAGGTTTTCGATACTCTTGGTTGTCTATCTTTCTGGCTTTAGCTTTGTTTAATTTAGTATTAAGGAGGTATCCCTAGGTTTCTATAGTTTCGGTATGTTTTGTCCCAGGTTTCCTCCTTTTTTTGTTAGTTTGTCTATTAATTCATTTTCCTAGTACGACGCTTTGTTCGGAAAATCCTTTTTTGATTAACATCTCTTTTACTTTGCGTTTGTGGTCTCCTTGCAACTCGATTTTTTTGTTTTTAACTGTTCCTCCACAAGCGCATTTTGTTTTGAGTTCAGTGGATAGTTCATTTAGGTCGATGTCTTTGCTGTCAATACCCTTAACAATCGTCATGGGTTTGCCATAAGCTCTGTTTTCAACATAGACTTTTATCCTTTGGTCTTCTTTTGCTATTTCTTCGCATACACAGAGTTCACTAGGTAAACCGCATTTGGGGCAAACTTCTTCACTCATTTGTTACAAATCCTCATTTTTCCTCCAATATATTATTATTTTTCGGGAGGTGGTGGTAAATAGGTAGTTTATTTTTGGTTGGTCTATTTATCACCAACCATATCCTATCCATTTTCCAAATTATCTAGGTCTAGATATATATCTGTTTAGTTATTGATTATGTTTTATCCTAATTCATGGCTAAAACCCTTTTCTTTAAAGTAAAAAAACAAAGCTCAACCAATCCACTGGTTTACATGTAGACTTAGCCGTAAGGGGCTCTAGCTGTGGTTGATATGTCTGTCCGGGTTGGGGGGTAGGTAGATTAATTTTATTTCGTTCGCTTTTGGGTATAAGCTGTCTCTATATGGCTGGTTGAACGATAAAATCCTTAGGTAATTGTGCCTGGGGGTTTTTAAGGGCGGTGTAAACCAAGTTATGGTTTACAGTGGACTATTGTTTCACCAAAAATTTCAATGTAAGAACAGAAAGTATAATTGATGAAGGAAGTCAAATGATAAGTGTGTTTTGAAATCATTTTTGGATATTGAGGTCTATTGTTGTGGTATGGCTGGATAGAGTAAGATTTTTGATTTGATGGATAATCTATCTGTAATCCCCGTGTGTTTTAGGTTGGTGAGGTCTTATTGAGAGGGGTAGTCGAATAATGTTTATGATGGTTATTGTTTGAATGGAGAGTTTGTTCAATTCCTACTTGGATTTTAGTTGTTATGATAGGTGTGTTTGATGTCGGCGACTGTTGAAGAGAGTTTGGAAACTAAGGATATTGAAGAGAAGTTTAAGGAGTTTTTTGAGAAGTATTATCAAACTGAGATTAAGGATCTTGTTGCTAAATATCCTAATGAGAAATCGCTTTATGTTCATTATAACTCTCTTCTTGAGAGGTTTGATCCTGAGTTTGCTGATCGTCTTATTAAGGAGCCTGATAAGTTTATTAAGGGTGCTCAGGATGCTATAAAGAATACAGATATTAAGTTACAGCCTCAGATTGATGGTGGAGAATCTCAGCCTAGTTTGAGTGAGGCGTTAAATAATATATATGTTAGGTTTGTTGAATTACCGAGTAGGGAGAGGACTTTAGCACGTAATCTGAGAAGTCATCATATTAATAAGTTTGTTTCTATAGATGGGATTGTTAAGAGGGCTACTGAGGTTAGGCCTAAATTGATTGATGGGGTGTTTAAGTGTCTTCGGTGTGGGAAGGTTATGGAGGTACCTCAGGATGGGGGGTCGTATCAAGAGCCGTATCAATGTGCTGATGAGACTTGTCAGCGTAAGAATGCTTTTGAGTTGATTGTTGAGGAATCTGATTTTATTGATTCTCAGAAACTTCAGATTCAGGAGAGGCCTGAGGATTTGCGGGGGGCTGAACAACCTCAAGATCTGAATATTTTGGTTGAGGATGATTTGACTGGTGAGGTTGTTCCTGGTAATCGGGTTATTATCAATGGTGTTTTGAGGTCTTCTCAGAAACAGAATAGGAATAGTAAGAGTACTGTTTTTGATGTTTATGTTGAGTGTAACTCTATTGAGTTGATGGATCGGGAGTTTGAGGATCTTGAGATTACTGTTGAGGAGGAACGTGAGATTGAGGAGCTTTCAAATGACCCTGATGTGTATTCTAAGATCATTGATTCTATAGCTCCCACTATCTATGGGTATAGGGATGTTAAGGAAGCTATGGCTCTTCAATTGTTTGGTGGTGTTGCTAAGGAACTTCCTGATGGCTCTAGGATTCGTGGGGATATACATACTTTTCTTGTTGGAGATCCGGGTATTGGTAAGTCACAGATATTGAGGTATGTTTCGAATCTGGCGCCACGGGGGGTTTATGCTTCTGGTAAGAGCAGTACGTCAGCGGGTCTTACCGCTGCTGCTGTTAAGGATGAGTTTGGGGATGGTAAATGGACTTTGGAGGCAGGTGCTTTGGTTTTAGCGGATAAGGGGGTTGCTACGATCGATGAGATGGATAAGATGAATAGTCGTGATCGTAGTGCGTTGCACGAAGCTATGGAGCAACAGAGTATTTCGATTGCTAAGGCGGGTATAACTTCTACTCTTAAATCTAGGTGTGCGTTGTTGGGGGCGGCCAACCCTAAGTATGGTCGTTTCGATCGTTATGAGCCTATTGCGGATCAGATTGATATGGAGCCTTCATTGTTATCAAGGTTTGACTTGATTTTCACTTTGACGGATAAACCTGATAAGAAGAAGGATGAGAGGATTGCTAACCACATTATTAAGTCTCATTATGCTGGTGAGATTTCGATGAGGTCTGATAAGTCTGGTGAGGAAGAAACTGCTTTGGAAGATATTGAGCCGGCGATAGAGCCTGAGTTGATGCGTAAATACATTGCTCACTCGAAACAGATAACGCCGGTTCTTACTGATGATGCTAAACAGGAGTTAATAGATTTTTATTTAGAGTTAAGGGAGATTGGTGAGGATGATAACTCTCCAGTTCCGGTTACTGCTCGACAGCTGGAGGCATTGGTCCGTTTGGCAGAAGCTAGTGCTCGAACAAGACTTAATGAAACTGTTGAGGTTATCGATGCGGATAGAGCTACAACTATTGTAAATAAATGTTTGAAAGAGGTTGGTATGGATCCTGAAACCGGTCAATACGATATAGATATGTTGACAACTGGTACAAGTAAAAGCCAGCGTGATAAAATTAGGTTGGTTAAAGAGGTAATTGAGAGTTTAGAGGGTGATGAGGGGGCTCCAAGACAAGATGTTATCGGTCAGGCTGAACAGGAAGGTATAGATAGGGATGAAGTCAAAGATATAATTAAGAAGCTTAGGGAGAAAGGAGATATAATCGAGCCAAGGCCTGGTAAAACTCTTAGAACTACATGAATGGAATGGTGTTTAAGTTGTTTATGAAAACGCATGTGCGTAGAGCGGAAACTATTGTTGCTGTTTGTGATGAGGATTTAGTGGGTCGGGAGTTTAAGGGCGATAATCATAAAATTTCTGTTAGGGAAAGTTTTTATGGCTCTGAAACGAGGTCTGAGGAAGAGATTAAAAATGCCTTAGAAAATGCAACAATCGGTAATTTGATTGGTGAGGAAAGTGTTGAACTTGGTGTTAGAGCGGGGTATATTGATGAAGAGAATGTAGGGGAGGTCTGTGGTGTGCCCCATGCCCAAGTTGTGGTAATGCAGTATTAAACCTATTTTATTTAACTAAGATCTTTTTGTTTATTTAACTAAGATTTTTTTGTGTTCTTTGGTTGGTTAATATTCTTTTATTTCTTTTCCTTTTAGGAACTGCATGTTGTTTTTCTCTGCGTATTGTATTGCTTTTGTTTTTGGTAATGCTTCTCCTGTTTCGTTGTCGAGCATTTCGCATAATACCATTGCGGGAGTTATATTTGCTTTTTGTGCTAGTTTGATTGATAGTTCTGTTTGTCCCATTCTGTTTTTTGTGAGGCCTTCTGCGGCTCTTAGTATTGGTACGTGTCCGGGTGCTCTGAATTGTTTTTCGAAGTTGTAGTTTTCTCCATTTAATGCTTTTTTTACTGCGTTTGAGATTTCTTTTGCTGTTTTGGATCGGTCGTTGTCTGTTATTCCGGTGTAGGTGTCTTTGTGGTTTACCCAGATCGAGAAACTGCTTCTTTGGTCATAGGGTATTTGTTTGTTGAATTCGTATCCATATTCTGTTAGTATTTTGGATGTGTATTGGAGGTTGAGTTTTTCAGCTGCTTCTGGGTGGATTGCTACGCATATTAGGCCTCCTGCGTCTCTTCTCATTTTTTGTATTGTTTTTGGTGTTGTGTTGTTGGCTGGAGCTACTATGTCTGTTTCTCCTTCTCTGTCGCTGGAGTCGTAGATTAATATTGGTTTTCCTTCTCTGAGTTGGTTGATGGCTTTTTTTACATTCATATTTGGACCTCTATTTTTACTTTTTTAGTATCTATTTTGTTTCTGAGCCTTTTTGGGGCTATTATCTCGATTATTTCGTTTGAGTAATGGGATCTGTCTGGCTGTATCAATGCGCATTTTTTTCCGTTTATTTTTGATTGGAAGCATTTTGCGTTTCCGAATGTTCGGTCTCCTTTCTGGAATCCTTTTATATCTATGGCGTTATGTTTTTTGATTTCTTTGTATTTTTTTTGGCTGTCTGGTTTGAGTTTTATGTTTAGGGTTCCTGGATATGCTTTGAATCCTAATTTTTTTTGGAATTGTTTTTGGTATTCTGGTTGGGATATGTAGTATTGGCCTTCTCCGATTCCATCGATTACGTGTCCTTTTAGTGTTATGTTTTGTTCATTGTCGAATATGTTTTTATATTCTTTAAGTTCTTTTTTTAGTAAATTATAGCCTTTTTTTGAGATATTTATGGTTTGTCCATTTGGTTTTACGTCTCTTGTTATGTAACTGTTTTTTTCTAGTTTTTTGAGTCTTCTTGAAATGGTTTGTGGGCTTGTATTAAGTTTTTCAGCTAGCTCTGCGTTTGTTGTACGTTTGTTATTGTTTTTTAAGGCTATTTGTTTTAGTACATATAGACTATCTGGATTTATCATTGGCCTTTCAATTTTGAGATGCCTTCCAAAAATAATAAATATGTTGTGTCAAACAACCTTTACTTCATAGAAAATAAAAATTGGTTTCAAGATACATCAATAAATATATTGTTTTAAAACCATCAAGTTTGAAGGAAGGTCGATTTATTGTATTTTAGAACCTTTTTTCACCTTACATAAATCAATAAAGAGATATTGAGGTGTCCAATAAGGCCATATCCACTGTGTTGTCAGAGCATGTGAATTAATGGAGGAAGAATAAAACATGAAGTTATTACTTATACATTCTGATCACTTTAAGTACAAAGTTACAAAAGAAACCCCTGTTGCTGAGGAGATAGATGAGGATTTAGAAGAAGGATTGATGGATGAAGTTTTAGCTGTTTTCACTACAGTTGAAGAAATTGATGAAGAAGATCCTGAAGACGTAGTTACACAGGCTAAAAAAGAGATAGTTAAGGTGCTTGAAAGCGTGAATGCCGAGCGAGTAATGCTATATCCATATGCACACCTAAGTCCAGATCTAGGGTCACCAGAAACAGCTGTAAAGATATTGAAGTCATTAGAAAAAGAACTTAAGAAACTTGATATAGAGACCGCTAGATCTCCATTCGGTTGGTACAAATCATTTGAAGTAAGTTGTAAAGGCCATCCACTTTCAGAACTATCTAGAGACATAAAACCAAGCACTAAAAAAGAGGAAGATATAGAGGTTGGTGAAGAAAAAAGAGCAGTTCCAAGTGAATACTTGATTTTAGCTCCAGATGGCTCTGAAACAAAATTCGATCCAGAGAGATATAACGCAGGAGACGTAGAAAACACAGCACTAGACAAATACATATTATCTGAAGAAGTAAAGGGACAGCCATCTGAACGCCCGCCCTCGGTCGATTCGATGAGAAAACTTGAAATCGCCGACTACGAATCCGCAAGCGATCCAGGAAACCTAAAGTTCTATCCAAAAGGCAGTTTGATATTCAACTTAATGAAGGATTGGGCACATCAAATAGCCGTCAACAGGTTCGGAGCAATGGAAATAGATACACCTATACTGTATGACTGGAATGAACCAGACATACGAGAACAAGGTGAAAGCTTCCATGAAAGACATTACAGAGTCTCCCCACCAGAAGGAGATAAAGAACTTGTTTTAAGATTTGCCGGAGATTTCGGTTTATTCAAAATGCTTCAAGACTCAATAATAAGCTATCGAGACCTCCCAATCAGAATATATGAATTCAGCAAAAGCTTTAGATACGAAAAAAGAGGCGAACTATCCGGACTAAAAAGATTAAGAGCATTCCACATGCCAGATATACATTCATTCACCGCCAACCTCGAATCCGGTTGGAAAGAATACCAAAAACTATATCGAGAATACGCCGACCTCGCAGACGGAACCGGAATAGAATACGCAGTTGTATTCCGAGTAGTCGAAGAGTTCTATAAAGAAAACAAAGACAAAATAACCGAATTACTACAATACTCACAAAAACCCGCAGTAATCGAACTACTAAAAGAAAGAAAACACTACTGGGTAGTCAAACACGAATTCCAGGGAATAGATTCAACTGGAGGTAACAGCCAGCTATCAACAGTACAACTAGATATAGAAGACGCTGAAAGATACGGAATCACCTACACAAACCAAGAAGGACAAGAACAAGGATGCACCATATGCCACTCATCCATAGGATCAATAGAAAGATGGATATACGAAATAATTGAAAACGCCCATAAAAAAGAAAAACCAACACTACCAATCTGGCTATGTCCAACACAAACAAGAATACTACCAATATCCAAAGAAAACCACGAATACGCAGAAAAAATACAACAAAAACTAGAGAAAAACAAAATACGAGCCGACATAGATGACAGAGACTCCAGCCTAGGAAAGAAAATCAGAAACGCCGAAATGGAGTGGATCCCCTACATAATAGTCGTAGGAGACCGAGAACAAAAAAACCAAGAAATAAACCTAAGAAACCGAGAAACAGGAAAAGAAAAAACAACCAAACCAAACGAATTAATCAAAAAAATCCAAAAACAAACCAAACAAATGCCCTATCGACCACTACCACTACCCAAAAAACTAAGCAAACGACCAAAATTCATAGGATAAAAAAAACCAGGCCCAAAAAAAGGGCCTTAACCCTTTAATAATCAAAACCCTTCCGCGCCTTAACCCCCGACTTCATATAATGCTTAACAGGATCCATAACGGTAACAAGATCAGCAACCTCAATAACCTCATCAGGAGCATACCTACCAGTCAATATAACCTCCATCTCATCAGGCTTATTTTCTAACAAATCAATTAAATCACTAACCTCAATCAAACCTTGATCCAAAGCAACATTAACCTCATCCAGTATTAAAAGCCTACAACCAGAGTTCTCAACCACATTCCTAGCAACTTCAAGCGCCTCACCAGCCTGCTCATAGTCAATAGGTAAAGTCTCACCCTTAAGCTTACCTTCCCGACCAAACCTATCAACACTAAAATTATCAAACCTCTTCAAAGCCTTCAAACCAGAATCCTCTCGGCTCTTAAGAAACTGAACCATCTTCACTTTATAACCCGCTCCAACAGCCCTTAACCCAGCACCAAACGAAGAAGTAGTTTTACCCTGTCCCTTACCAGTATACACACGAATATATCCAGTCGAAATAAAAACCACCTAAATTGATAACTCTTTTAAAACCATCATCCCCCCACTCAAAGAAAGGGAGACAAAACACTTACCCTTAAACTCTTGGTTACAGTCATTAGTTACACTTTAACTTTAATACACTCATTAACTACGTACATTGAAATACCTACCGCATACAAACACAAAAAACCACAACCCCTATATGTAATGTATATATACCACTATACATATTTTAGATTGAGTTCAGAAATTAATTATATAATGTGTCTGAGGTCTATTAATGAAAGAAGTTGGTATACTTGTTGTTTCATATGGCTCTAGAGCAGCATCGATGGTTGATGCTTTTTCACGCAGCGATAAATATAACGTTACCTTCTACATTGCCGATAAACAGAGAAATCCATACAACATGAAGATGGCTAAAATTTCTGAGGGCGACCATGAAGTCACTGGATTAGATGTAAACAAAATATTTGGTTTCGCCCGAAAACACCGAGATGAAATAGATTTTGGGATTGTAGGGCCGGAAGGACCGATAATAGATGGAGTTAGAGATCGGATTGAAAACGAACTCTGCATCCCAATTATCTGTCCAACCTCAAAATACGCTTTAGAGGGAAGTAAAATACGGCAAAGAGAGATAATAGAAAAAGTCCATCCATCTGCAAACCCGGAATACAAGGTATTCAGTCATGAACAATACCAAACAGAAAAAGAGGCAATAGAAGACCTTGAAGCCTGGATAGATAAAAATGGAATCGAAGTAGCAATAAAACCCGACACACCAGCAGCAGGGAAAGGAGTTGGGGTTTGGGGCGACCACTTCACAACAAAAAAAGAATTAATACACGACTGGTTCCTACCAAACCTCAAAGGTGGAACAGTAATAGTTGAAGAAAAAGTTAAGGGAGAGGAATGGAGCCTACAGTTCATTTCAGACGGAACCCACCTAATCCCAACACCACCCGTAAGAGACTACAAAAGAGCATATGACCGCGACCTCGGCCCAAACACAGGAGGTATGGGGACATATACATCCCAAAAAACCCAACTTCCCTACATGGAGCCAGAGGACTGGAAAGAAGGAATAGAGATCGCTAAAAAAATATTCCAGAAACTAAAAGAAAAAGCAAGACCAGAAAGCCTTCGAGGAGTACCACTCTACATGGGATACGTATCCTGCAAAGACGGAGTAAAAGCATTCGAGATAAACAGCAGATTCGGAGATCCAGAATGCCAAAACACAATGGCATTAATGAAAGACGACTTCGTCGAAGTATGCCTAAAAATGATAAAAGGAGAGTTAGACGAAATAAAATTCAAAGACAAATGCACAGTCCTAACATACGCAGTACCAATGACATATGGAGAAGCAAGAGAAGAATACACAGGAACCAAAGAAATCGACTTACAGAAAGCACATAGACTCAAAGAAAAACATGGAGACAACCTTAGAATCCATCAAGGAAGCATGATCGAAGAAAACGGATCCACAAAAACAGGAACCAGCAGAACAGTATGCACAGTAGGAATCGCAGACACAATCCAAGAAGCAAGAGAAATATCACTAAACGCAATCAAAAAAATAGATGGAGCCCTATGGAACCGATGGGACATCGCATCCAAAGAACACATACAAGAAAGCAAACAAAACATGAAAAAACTAAGAAAATAAAAAAAGGAAAATAAAATGGATTTTCTAAAAATCACAGACATAGAACCAGAAACCCTACACCAACTAATAGACAAAGCAATACAATACAAAAAAACACCAAAACCACAAAAAACACTAAAAACACACGACATAGGCCTATTCTTCGAAGAATACAGCACAAGAACCAGAGTATCACTATCCGTCGCAGTATCCCAGTTAGGCGGCATGCCACACATGCTCAACAAACACGAACTCCAAATAACAAGAGGAGAAAACATCAGAGACACAGCAAAAGTACTATCAAGATATCTAGACGGCTTAACCGCCAGAATGCTAGACCACAAAGCACTCAAAGAATTCGCAGAAAAATCAGACATGCCAATAATAAACGCAATGACCAAAAAACACCATCCATGTCAAACACTAGCCGACCTCCAAACAATAAAAGAAAAAAAAGGAAAACTCAAAAACCTAAACCTAGCATGGATAGGAGACGCAAACAACGTCTGCAACTCCACAATCCTAGGAAACGCAATGACAGGAATAAAAACAACAATAGCAAGCCCCAAAAAATACCAACCAACCAAAGAAATACTCCAAGAAGCAGAAAAATACAACTCAAACATAAAAATAACAGAAGACCCAATAAAAGCAGTACAAAACGCAGACATAATCTATACAGACGTATGGATATCAACAGGAACTGAAAAAGAAGCAGAACAAAGAAAAAAACACTTCCAAGGCTACCAAGTAAACCAAGACCTCATAAAACACGCAAAAAAAGACACAATAATAATGCACTGCATGCCAATAGACGGAAAAGAAATAACAAGACAAGTAGTCGAAGGACAAAACTCAGTAATCATCGACCAAGCAGAAAACAGACTACACTCATCAAAAGCCCTACTCAACCACATATACAAATAACATCCCCCCAAAAAAGGCCTCAAGGCCTAGTTTACTATAAAACAACCCCAAAACAAAAAAAGACCCAGGAAACCCAGATAGAAACCTAAAACACTCTATCCAACGTAGCCACAGCCGAAAAACTCATACACACAATAGATTCAAAACTCCCCCTCTTTCTATTATCCCGACTCAGGGCTAAGACCTCTCCCCTTTAGGGCGAGGAGGATGTCACCTAATCTAACGAATATTTAGTTGCGTTTTTTCTAGCGTAATCGAGGTCTTTAACGGTATTGATGTTGATGCCGAGTTCTGAATTGTATGTTAATATTTTTTTCTCCATTTCAGTTTCTCCAACTATGTTTAGGCCAACAGGGGCTACTTCGATTCCCATATAACTGAATGTGTCATCTCGGTTGAAACCATTTGACAGATGTTTTGTAGGGATTAGAACGGTGTATCCACCATTGAAATCATTTTTATTACATAGCTCTATCAATTGGTTTACGTGTTTTGGTTTTATGAAGGGGATGTCTGAAGCTACTGTCAATATAGGGGGTTTAATCAACCTGGTTATGTCTCTTAG
Organism: Methanonatronarchaeum sp. AMET-Sl; assembly: GCF_029854155.1. Classification (NCBI taxonomy): domain Archaea; kingdom Methanobacteriati; phylum Methanobacteriota; class Methanonatronarchaeia; order Methanonatronarchaeales; family Methanonatronarchaeaceae; genus Methanonatronarchaeum; species Methanonatronarchaeum sp. AMET-Sl. The sequence goes on from NZ_CP122958.1 coordinate 406,384, forward strand.
ATCGTTTATATAGCCCGCTCCATGGGTACGTATCATTTTATATCTTTTTTTCCGACAATGTTTCCAGGTTTTTGGAGAGTTTTCGGAAACAGCTACATAAACATCTTCTAGAACCGATTTCTCTAATTTTTTATAAATAATATCGATTAGCCTTCTATCGCCTATGCGGGCAAGTTGTTTTTCTTTCCTTGCTTTAAATCTACTTCCCTTGCCTCCAGCAAGAATAACCCCCTTCACAATAACATACCCCAAAACAATAACGTCAATATTCTTGATGCTTCGTTGGAGCCACCCATAATGTCACCATTTACTCCTCCAATCGTTTTACGACCCCATCTAATAAACAAATAACCGATTAATGGGCCTATTAAAACCAATACACCGAATAAACCGGCTAAACCAAAAGAAAGTAATAAACAGATAATTGTTACGAAAACATAGTCTTTGGAGTCAAAACCCTTGATAAATCGGTCACCACTCCCCTTATAAGGTGATTCTCCAAAAGCCAATACGGTTGACATACTGAATTTAGCGCTTAACTCACTAACCACAGCAGCTTTAAACAAAACCAATGGGCTGTAAGACCCTAAAAACTCTATAGCTACTAAACCAGTTAGTAACAGAATAAATATCGATACAACACCACCAATACCGATATGTGGGTCCTTCATAATTTCTCTAGCCCTTTCAAAATCAACTTTAGCGAAAACAGCATCCATAAAATCAGAAAAACCATCCAAATGAAGAATACCGGTAACCAAATAAATCGATATAACCGTTATTATACCGGCAATCCAGCCAGAAAAATAACTAAAAGATAGATAACCAACCAAACCAAAAACAACACCAATAAAAAGCCCTATAAATGGCATTAAATAAGAACTATCCGCAGCATCCTCAAAACTAACCCCTTTAACAGGCAACCGAGTAAAAAAACCCAATAGATCCTTAAATCCCAACAAACCATCTCCATTAAAAAACGGCCTTAAACACAAATATAGGCCACTCCCAATCAAATCAACCTTCAATTAAGAAAAAATTTACGGAAACAATAAACCCTCTAACTACACAAAAACTCCACATGACAATTAAAAAACAACCAAACCAAACAACAACCCGGATAAATATCAAACCACTGTAACTCTAAACCATATACCAAATGGATTGTGACAAATGCAGTGAAGAAGCTGTCCTATACCAAAAATATTCAGGACTCCATCTATGCAGCCAACACCTAATGGAAAGCGTTGAAGGAAAAGTTAAACAGACATTAAGGAAACACTGCGACATACAACATGGCCAGAAAATCGGAATAGCATTAAGCGGAGGTAAAGACAGCTCCGTACTACTACATATAATGCATCAAGTTTTCGGTAACTGGCCAGACCTAAAACTCGTCTGCATATCAATTGACGAAGGTATAACCGGATATAGAGACCCATCAATCGATATGGCCATAGAAACAACCAATGCATTAGATGTGGAACACCATGTCTACTCATTTAACGAAGAGGTAGGATACACACTTGACGAGATATCAAATTTAATCGGTGATGAAAAAACATGTCGCTACTGTGGAATATTAAGACGCTGGATACTAAATAGAAAATCAAAAGAACTTGATTTAGATAAAATAGCAATCGGCCACAACCTAGATGATGAAAGCCAGTCAGCACTAATGAACTTCCTTGATGGAGACATTGACAGAATGACTCGATTAGGCCCTGAAATAAACACAAAAACAGGATTCACTCCAAGAATAAAACCACTACGAGAAGTCCCAGAAAGAGAAATAGGCCTATACGCAAAAATAAACAACAAAATAAAAGCACACTTCGACGAATGCCCATACTCCAACTGGGCCCTACGACAAGAAGCAAGAAAAATATTAAACCAATATGAATCAAACCACCCTGGAGCAAAATACTCAGTATTAAGCTCTGTAGACCAAATCGCAGAAAAACTACCACAAAAAAACATCAAACTCCAAGACTGCAAAACATGTGGAGAACCCACAACAAACACCAAATGCCGAGCATGCCAACTAATAAAAAACCTAAACAAAAACAGACAAAACCCATCCAAGCCTTAAAAAAGATATCCACTCCATAGAGCTCACCAACCTCTTATTGTCCATCTCACCGAGCGCAAAAACCCCCCAACTAGAACAGGACCCCTAACCCCTGAATAAGATCTATAGGGTTTAAATAAACCAAAATCAAGGACATCAATTTTTTTCTAAAAACATTCTCTAAAACTTCAATGTCTTTAACTTTAAGATCTATTATTTGAAGAAATCTTTTTCTGGAGTTTTTTTGGATAGAGTTAAATTGTGTTAGATATAAAATTGGTTGTAGTTTGTTTAAGTTGTAGAGAATTTAATTTAGGTTTTCTTGATTGGTGATTAGATATGAGTGATCTATATAATGTGGACAAGGATTTTATTAAGAAGGGTAAAGCTACAGATGTTTATCTGAATCGTACTGAAGAAATATTGAGTGAGAAGGGCAAAAATCCATTTGTTGTTGCTGAGATAACAGCTGGTGAGCGTGGGGTATTTAGTGGGCTTGAAGAAGCGACCCATCTACTTGAAGGTCTTCCCATAGATGTTTGGGCAATGGAAGAGGGCACTTTATTTATGGAAGACGAACCCGTTATGCGCATAGAGGGTAACTACCTTGATTTCTGTAGATATGAAACCTCTTTATTAGGGATTTTGTGCCACAGCACTGCTATATCTACAAAAGCGGCTAGAATAAAGAAAGCGGCTAAAAACAGAAAGGTTCTTTCTTTTGGAACCCGAAGGCAACATCCATCCATATCTGGTTTGATTGAGAGGTCGGCCTATCTTGGAGGGATGGATGGTATAAGCAATACTGCTGGTGAAGATATGTTTGGAATTGAAGCAAGTGGAACGATGCCGCACTCCCTGGTTATCTGTTTTGGGGAGCAGGAAAAGGCATGGAGTGCTTATAATGATGTTTTAGATAAGGATATTCCAAGAATAATGTTATGCGATACCTACAGTGATGAAAAAGAAGAAGTGATTCGTGCAATAAACGAGTTGGGAAGTGATCTAGAGGCTGTAAGACTTGATACACCTAGTTCTAGACGTGGAGACTTTCGAGAAATCGTAAGAGAGGTCAGGTGGGAACTTGATCTAAGAAACCGTGAAGATGTGGAGATCTTTATTAGCGGTGGAATCGATGAAGAGGATATACTTGAATTAAGAGATATTGTCGATGGTTTTGGAGTGGGAACATCTATTAGTGGGGTGTTTCCAATGGACTTCGGTATGGACATTGTGTTGGTTGAAGGTGAATACGCAGCTAAAAAAGGAAAATATAGTGGTAGAAAACAAGTTTATAGGTGGGAAGACTTCGATGACGCGATCATGATAGACCGGGAGACACCACCAGAAAACGCAGAGCCATTACTGAAGAAAACAATCTCAAATGGTGAGATAGAAAGAGAGTTCTCTCTAGAAAAAGCCAGAGAGAAAGTACTTTCCAAACTAAATAGAATGCCGTTAGGAATGATCTAACCCACCCCTTTTTTTATTTTTAACACTTTAACCAAGAAGTCACTTTTCCTAAATATTTGGTTTAGGTGGGTGTTAAATTGGGTTATGTTTATGTATGTATAAAATAACGGTCAGATAACGGGTTTTTGGAGAGTTTTGAAGTCACTAAGGCTTTTATAGAGGTTTTAGGACATAGGAGGGAATGAATAGCCCTTATATTGGAACGAACAAAAGTCTTTTCCTGTATTGTAGGTATGATGGCCGTGTCCTGAAGCCATTATCGTTGACCCATGCCTCTGTATTATTAAGTTGGTGAAGATAGGTGGTGACCACGAAACAGGTGGATGTTCCACCCTTTGCTGGACGTTACTGTAAGCTTCTATCGGTAATCTGTAATCTCAGATGGTACGGATGAAGAGAATGGAAGCACCTTCCTAATCTTCAGTTAGATATATATAGGGGTCACATGGTGTTTTCAAGCCATATTGGGGTTTCGATGAAGTAGTTGGTTAGAAATTTCTGGTCAGCTCTAATTATTTCAAGGTCTTCAAAAACCTCTATATCGGTTTTAATTAAGTCTTTACCTATACCGGTTCGTTTAGGATCCTTGATTTTCTCTATTATTACTTGGGTTGGCTCTTTTCTTTTCCTTTTTCTCTCAACTACCCATCGATCTTTATCTATGTATGGTCCGGAATGTAGTTCAGTGTCTATGTATTTTTTTAAAAAACTCTTACTGTGTTGTTTTGCTGTTATTGGTGGGCCGATGTGTTTTTCTACTGATGGGAGTTTTTTCTCTTTTAGCTCTATTAATACGTATGCTCCTTTTTTGCCATCTACCTTGCTACGGATTACGTTGAAACCGTGGTTTTGGAGCAGTGTCTCGATCCAGTTGGCGGTTTTTCTTAATTGGGGGTAGAGTGTGTCATCTACTATATCTGGTTTGTCAAATTCTAGTAAAATGAGTTTTGTTTCTCTTTCTTTGATTATTTGTTTTAGGTCTTTTTTTTCGATTGGTTTTCTCTCTTTTGGATAGAAGAAATTGATTGATGGTTTTTCAAGAAACATCTGTGAAGCGGAGATAAATTCTGCCCAACTTTCTTTGGTTAGAGCGGCTGCCACGTTACGGTTTGGGTCAACTGGGTCTACAACGATTAATGGGCCTTTATATTGGTTGCTGGTACCGTGGTTTTCAATATCTATTGTTTCGCCGTCTCTCCAGTTTGATGCTTTTTTGAGTGTGTTGATGAATGTAGGGTATTTTGTTTTAGAGCTTGTTTTTTGGTATTTAAGTGCTATTAGTTCTGTGAGGTATCCGGAGAAACCACCTACCTTGAATTCGGCTCCGTAGACACCTATTCCTTTCATAAATCTTTTAAGAAGTTTTATACTGTTTTTTAATTCGTTATTTAATTTTTTGCTGACATAGTCATCGTGTAAAGGTGTTCTATCTACGGCTGAAGTTACTTCTCTATAGTTATCTACGTTGTAGCATGGAACTATGTCGACATCGAAATCACCGAATTTAGCGGTGATGTAGGGATGTTCTGCGAACTCCTCAACATATCGATCTGCATGTAATGCTGTGTCTCTAGCTAGCTTCAAGCCTTTCTCTCTAAACTCTTTTTCATTCATGTCTTTAGGTAAAACCATGAAGATATCGATGTCTCTGTCTCCGGAGGTCCAGGTCCCCCTAGCAACAGAACCAACGGTTTTCGGCAGCACTTCAACTCCAACTTCATCTCCAACCTCTTTGACAATCTCTTTGACCTTCTCTACTGTTTCATCAGCTCTTGTTTTTTCTTCATCACTTGGTGTAACTTTAGATATTACACGCGTTAAGACGTTATCTATGTCACCCACCTAGCTTTACCTCCTTAAGATCGGTGTATACAGGTCCTTCTGGTTTTAACTCGCTTTTCTTTATCTTGACGGAATTGAATGTTGTTTCGCCGACATAAATACCTTCGTTCTTTTTTAAAGTTTCAACGAGCTGTTCTTTGTTACGACCACTTTTAACTCGAGCTAGTGTGGCATGGGGAACAAACTCATGTTCTTCTTCATCGAATCCAATTGAAACCATCTCTTGTTCAATACGTTGATGTAGGTTAACAACCTCCTGACTACCTTTATCAACACCAAGCCAGATTACCTTGATGTAATCGAGGTCTGGAAACACACCAACTGTTTCTATTGAAGCTTTAAAACTATCAAAACCACCTATAGCTTTTTTAACTCCATTAAAAACATTTTCAAGTTGATTTGAATCGATTTCACCTAAAAACTTAAGAGTTATATGTACCTTTTCAGGGTCTACAAGATTCAGGTCGGCCCCGCTTGCAACCAATTCATTTTGAATTCTCTCAATCTCATCACTAAATTCATCAGGTAGGTCAAGTGAAATAAAGCTTCTCAATCAAAACACCCAGTATATATATTTCTAATTACAGAAATATAACCCCACCACTAACCTGGTTGATGACAAAAAAAAAGGTAATGTAAATCCAACCATTCATAACCCTTTAGTTAGACATACTGTAAACTGTTCTATAAATAGGTAGTGAAGTAGGTTTAATTGGGTATACCGGAGTTTTTAGTAATGAAATTTAATTTTGGTGGAAAAATACCTTTAACAACGATTGATTGGCCTGGAAAGCCATGTATGTCAATTTATTTTAGAGGATGTAATTTTAGGTGTCCATACTGCCAGAACCACGATATAATTAGTGGTAAGGATGAAAGAATGGTTTCAGAGATAACTAGGGAAATACGTGAATCCAGTCGTTATATAGAGGGGGTTAATGTATCGGGTGGGGAACCAACGATGCAGATTGATGCTTTAATACAGCTGGCTAGAAGGGTTAAGGAACTTGACCTCGGTTTTGGGGTTCAGACAAATGGGTCGTATCCAGAAAGGGTTTTAAAGTTAATAGATACAGGTCTAGTAGATTTTATATCTCTTGACATCAAAGCTCCTCTATCTAATGAGGAACTTTACAGCAAGGTGGCTGGAACGGAGATAGATACCGATAAAATAGAGAAATCACTAAACCATCTAAAGAGATTTGAGGGTGAATGTGAGATAACTACCACTTTGTTTAGAGGTAAAGTAGGTTTTGAAGAGGTTCAAAAGATAGTTAAAGACCTAGATGGCATAAAGTATGTTATACAGCAAGGAAACCCTGAAAACTCTATGGATTCAGAGTACCGAAATATAGAGAAATTCAGTAGAGAAGAGTTAATTGAGATGGCAAAGCAAATTAATTATCCAGAAATCATGATTAGAACAGCTGAGAGAGGAGAGGAAAAAATTTGAACGTCATTGGATTTGTAGGAAGGCAAGCATCAGGTAAAACCACAGCGGCAAAATTTCTTAAGAACGATGAAATCCCGGTAGTAAGAATGGGGGATACAGTGCGAAAAGAAACACGTGAAAGAGGATTAAAAGAAACAATAGAGAACATAGGGAAAGTAGCAAATGAATTAAGACAAAAAAACGGGCTTGACGCAATTGCAGAACTAACAATTCCCCAAATTAAGAAAAAAAACTCAGATATAGTTATTATCGATGGAATAAGAGGCAAAAAAGAAGTTGATAGATTTAGAAAGGAGTTCGGAGACAACTTCATATCTATAGCTATAAAATCAAGCCAAAAAACCAGGTTCAACAGAATCCAAGAAAGAAAAAGATCCGATGACGCGGCAAGCTGGAAACAATTCCTAAAAAAAGAAAAGAGAGAAAACTCATGGGGATTAGACGAAGCAATCAAAAAAGCAGACTACAAAATAAAAAACGAAAATAGCTTAAAAACATTTAAAAAAGAAATAAAAACCTTGGTAGAGGGAATAAAATAAATGACAGAAATAAAACTAAAAACCCCGATATACCCAACAGAAGACCAAGAAAAAATAAAAAACCTAATAAAAAACCTCTTCCCAGAAATAGAGATCCAGATAAAAAAAATAAACCAAAAAAAATCATTAACAGCCAACGGAAACAAACAATCGCTCAAAAAAATCCGTGAAAAAATCTGGGAACAAAAAATCATCGACACAACAAGAACAGTACTCCACAAAAACAAAGAAAAAAACAAAACCAGTTTTTCAATAAACAAACAAAGCGCAACAAACCAAAAAATAAACCTAAAAGACAACGACATACTCGGAACAATCAATATTGAAATAAAAGAAAAAACACCCAAAAAACTACAAGAAACAATAAACTGGCTTACACCAGAAACAGAAGACGGAAAACCGATAACATAAAAAATAGGTTGGATAGAAGCTATGGAAAACCCAATATACTTCGCATCATTTAACATGCTAGAACTCCGGCCAAAAGAAATGGTCAAAAAAATAAAAAACCACAATTTCGATGGAGTAGAAATACTAGCCGATGGAAACCACCAACTCAAAGGAAAAAACATCGAGATATTTAAAGAACTAAGTCAAGAACTCCCGATGTCAATACACGCACCATTTGAAGGAATCAACCTAGCAAGCCTCAATGACGAAATATGGGAAAATTCCATAAAAAAAACAATTGCAACAATAAAAGGCGCATCAGAAATAAATGCAAGATGCATAACAATCCATCCTGGACACCTAACAAGCGTAACAACCCATTTTAGAGACAGAGCGTGGAGAAGAACTATCCGGGCCTTCAGAAGACTCGCCGATTACGCAGAAGAACAAAACACAACTATCGCAATAGAAAACATGCCTAAAATGGAACACCTATTCTGTAAACACCCATCAGAGATAGAAGGCTTCATAGAGACAGTTGGCAGACCAAACCTAAAATTCACTTTCGACATAGGACACGCACACACCAACGACAACATAGATGAATTTCTCGAAAACATCGATCAAATCCACCACATACATATACATGACAACAAAGGCGATTACGACTCACATCTTGAACTCGGCGATGGAACAATCAACATAAGACAAAGCTTAAAAAAACTAAGAGATTACGAAGGAATATACGTAATCGAAGGCCGAACCCTCAGTGAAGGAGAGAGAAGTAAACAAAAAATGTTAAACTACACAGAAAAAACCCAGAAAACCAGATAGACAAAACGATAACCAGATACTAAAACACCATAACATAGAGTGGCAACAATTTTATTCATACGTAAGAACTAACATATATTCCCGGTGGGATAGCTGGAGGGTTCGGCGTCCTCTGTAACCTAAAATCGCTGTTATGTAGGTGGCGAAGTCGGGGGGACGGCAGAGGGACTATACTTAGGAATATGTCTCTAACGTCGATTCCTCGTCCTCTGGGACTGATGGTGGTATGCGTGTCGACTGGAGGGTCGACATACATATCTTAATCATGGACAACGACTCAGGCCCGGAAGGGAGCAGGTCATCCATGGACACTCAGTGCTCAGAGGGTTGCGGGGATGAGGAGGAGGCATATACACCGAGTATAGTCGCTCTGTCAACTCCCTGGCGTTCCCACCGGCTATATTGTCGGGGTAGCCAAGTCTGGCCCACGGCGCTGGTTTGCTAAACCAGTGGGCATCACGCCCTCGCGGGTTCGAATCCCGTCCCCGGCGCTAAACCATCGGTTTTTTTTCGTTATTTTCTTGGTAATTAATTTTTTTATTTCTTGTTTTTGTTTTTTTTAAAACCCGGGGGTGGGTAATATATTTATATGTTTAAACCCAAGGCGTTATGTGTAATACGATATAACGGTTTTTGGGTATAATGAAAAGACGAGACTTCCTTAAAATATTAGGCGGAGCAGCCGCCGGAATAACAACCCTCGGAATAACTGGATGTATAGGACCCCAAAACAACGAAAAACCATCAATAACATATGAAACACTCATGCTAACAACCACAACCAGCACATATGACACCGGCCTACTAGACCGAATAAACGGAGAATTTGAACAAAGATACGGAGTAAACGTCTATGCCGTCGCACAGGGAACCGGAGCCGCCATAGATACAGCAAAAAGAGGAGATTCAGATTTATTACTGGTCCACGCCCGTGAACTAGAAGACGAATTTCTTAAACAAGGATATGGCGTTAACCGCCGAGACATAATGTTCAACGACTTCATAATCGTAGGACCAGAAAACGATCCAGCAGACATCAAAGGAATGGAAAACGCCCTCAAAGCATTTGAAAAAATAGCCGAAACCAAATCAACCTTTATTTCACGTGGAGACAACGTTAAGGATTTTATCACATCTGGAACACATGCAAAAGAACTTGAAATATGGAATAAATTAGGCAAAAACCCAGAGGGCAATTGGTATATAGGAACTGGTGAAGGAATGGGTTACGTACTAAATCACGCTGATAACAGCAATGATGCCTACACACTCGCAGATAGGGGAACATACCTCTCAATGAAAAAAAACCTAAATCTGAGTATGTTGGTAGAGGGTCCTATAGGTAATGGTTCAGAGATTTTATCAAACCCATATGGCTTGATAGCTGTAAACCCAGGCAGGCATGAGAACGTAAATTATGACCTCGCAATGGCATATATCGGATTTATAACATCAAGGAAAGGCCAGAAAATAATTGAAGACTACACCGTTAACGGAGAACAACTGTTCTATCCAAAGGCAATATCAAAAGAACCAAACTTCCAGCAATACATACCCAAAGGATGGAAACCATAAAAAAATACTTGATCAACAATGGAAACCCTTCTAATAATGCTGGAGGCCTTTTTAAGCCAACAAACTCTGGTTTTTTATGAATACTTAGGCCTAACCACTGTCCAAAACCCATTTCTTATCATTGATTCCACATCAGTCTTAGAGTTGATTGGAATAGAGTTTCCCTTCGAATTGAACTATATAACCAGCATTATATATGTATCTCTTTATGTCAGCTTAACTGCAGTTTTCTTAAGCACCATATTCAGTATACCGGTCGCAATGCTCATCGGATTCACAGATTTTCCCGGAAAACAACTCATAGTGTCAGTTATAAACACCGGTATGGGGTTTCCAAGCGTTGTTGTAGGGCTTGTTGTCTTATTCGCCGTTTCAAACCAAGGTCCGTTAGGCACCTTTGACCTAATGTTCACAAAAGAAGCAATGATAATATCACAGTTTGTCCTTGCAACACCAGTCATAACAGGAATAGCTTTATCATCAGTGATGGGTGTCCGTGACGGTGTTCGTGACGCTGCATATGTTATGGGTGGAACAAAACTGGATGTATCTCTAGTAACAATTAAAGAAGCCCGAACCGGCATAATAACAGCTGTATTAGCCGGTCTTGGAAGAGCCGTTAGCGAGGTTGGATCCGTCTTGATAGTTGGTGGAAATATAGCTGGTTATGACGGCACATCGATTACAAGAACACTTACAACAGCTATACAACTCGAAGCAAGACAAGGCAGATTTGAAACAGCTCTTCTGTTAGGCGGAATCCTTGTAGCACTGGTCCTTTTAATAAATGGTGTTTTAATACGCCTGGGATATAACCGCATATCAGGTGGTGAAGATAAATGGCATCACTAAAAACAATTGAAAAAACAAAGAATTTGGAAACCGAAACAACGAAAAAGATAGCCTTAACAGGAGTAGAGTTTGGATTTAAAAATAAAAACAACTCGGTATTAAAAGATATAACACTAGATTTAAGGCATTCAGAAGTTCTAGCCATCATAGGTCCAAGCGGAACTGGTAAAACAACCTTATTAAGGCTTTTATCACTTTTCTACAAACCAGATAAAGGCAATATACTCTTCAATGACAACGATATCTGGGGCCTCCCCAAAAAACAACAACTCCTAATGAGACGTAAAATAGGAATGGTCTTCCAACAACCAAACCTATTCAACGCCTCAGTACACCAAAACGTAAAATATGGCCTAAAAGTAAGACGACGATGGCGAGACCGATTAAAAAACCACATAAAAGGACTAATAAATAAAAAAATAGACCAAAATGTCTTAAAAAAATTGGAGACCGTAGGCCTTGAAAACTACATAAACAAAAACGTCAAAACACTATCTGGAGGCGAAGCTCAGAGAGTCGCTTTCGCTCGAGCACTCGCAATCGAACCAGAATACCTACTTCTAGACGAACCAACTTCAGACCTAGACCCACGAAACACCGCTATAATCGAGGACGCGATCCATAAAGCCCGTTCAAAAGGAATAGGAATTGCAGTAGCAACACACGACATGAACCAAGCTGAACGCATAGCTGACCGTGTAGCAGTTATAATAAACGGCCAAATACTTGAGGTTGGAAAAACCGAAAAAATATTCAACAACCCAAAAAACCCAAAAACAAAGAGATTCATCGAAGGAAAACTTGTTTACTAATCTTTATTATTAAACCAATTAAAAGACAAGATACGGTGAAGTGACCTCTCCCTAAAGAGAAAGAGGTCTTAGCCCAGAATCGGGATAAAAAAAATAAAGACCTTTCTGTGTGGGATGGAAGTGTTTTTGTTTTTTAAAAAACATATTGTTGACTGGATAGGTTTACCTTACTGTAGTTTGCGATGGGATTATTGTGTTGATTGATAACCTCTTTAGATTTGTAACGATATTTGTATTAACCTTCGTTGTCCTTATATTGGTTTTAAGTAACCAAGACAGGTGGCGTAAGTTTAGAGAGTTTATAGGTAGACGACTGTATCTATCACTACCTATCGGCACGTTTATAGTTATTGGAATCAATATCTTGGTCTATCTGTTTATTCAAAGAGGTTTATGGGATTTACTCAATCCTTTATGGCTTCCATTTGCTTCTAACTCATTTTCAAATCCTCTTGGGATGTTGTTGAGTTCATGGTCCCACATGAGCTTGAATCATCTTTTTTCAAACATGCTTGCAACACTTGTTTTCGCCCCACTGGTAGAGATAATATTTAACACTGGAGCTAGAGAAACCAGGTTTTTTAGTAAGGGCCGTTTAGGTAGTTTTTTGTCATGGCCTTTTTTCAGAGCTGTCATTTTATTTCCCATAACTTGGTTTGTAGTGGGAGTAGCGCTATCTATGGGTACTCCTCCAGGAATCGGTTTTTCAGCAATAGTTTTTGCATTAATTGGGTTTTGTGCAGTACTGGCTCCGGTTTTAGTGATTGTCTTGCTTTTAGTAAACATTATTCTTAACAACCTGATTTCAGTTTTATTGGTTCCAGTAGAGGTAACAAGAGTTACAACTGTTATCGCTGAACCCAGTTGGGCAGGAGTAGGGATTTGGGCTCACCTACTTGGTTTTTTATTTGGGATATTGATCGCAGTAGCCTACTATTTTTATAGAGGTGGTTTCAAGAAACCTGAACCGCTTCATGCATTCTTTGCAGTTTTTATCATTGGCTTGATGATGGGGCTTGACCTACCGTTCAGTTATGTTGAAAATGGTGAGTACATTTTATTCAGTGCAGCAGGATTCATATTAGTATTGGTTTTAGCAACGCTAGTTTATTTATATTGGAGGTATGTGGATGTTGAAAAAACTAAGCCACAGCCTTTAAACAGTTTAGGTGGACGTAAGAAATCATATAGGGATTTAATTTCTAGACAAAAGGTTTGGAAAATCTCTATATTCTTGATATTGTTTTTAACTCTAGTGATATCGTTTACTTTTGTTGGAGCTAAAATAACGATGGATTCTCCAACGGTTCCTGACCAGGCTTATACAGTAGAAGGCTATGATTTCTGGTTTAAAGATGGAGACGGTGTTTTGGTCTACAATGAAGATAGGGAGATTTACACCATGGTTGCTTCACCACAAGAACTGGTTTCAGAACGCTCTACATACCTTTACGTTGGAGGAGCACTGTCTTATGAACGAGTCGACATACATTACTCTGAAATATCACCTGTTGATGGAAACTCGGTGGGCAGTATATGGATAGACTCCAAAGAAGGTCTTGAAAATCTATATACCGGGCCAAATGAATACACCGGACTTGAAGTAGGTGATGTCAAACTATATGTTGGGTTTGACATAGAAAACAAATCATACTTAATAGAGGGTCGTGGAGAAACTGATTTCAACATCTCACTGAGTGAAAGAGAAGAACACATAGTTGAAGAGAAAGGATTTACATTTGAATTGATTGAAAACGAGATATGGCTAACTTCAGATGAATTTACAGGCGTAATCGCTGAAGTGACATCCAGCTATCCCTAAAGAGAAATAGCCCCCATTCCTGGCCTAAAAGATAAAATTTCAGACACCAAATAAATAGATTTTTTTAACCCAATTAAGTAGGTCCGGGAGTCAAAAAAAATGTTTAGAATATACTTCCGATTATAAAGGATATTAGGGCTAGTATCATAGCTGTTTTAGAGTTTTTCTGAAACATAGATGCGGATTCTATTGTTTTTTTACGATATAACTGGATTGCACCATAAATAAAAACTAGGTTTGCTATCGTTACTGAGATAAGGTATTCCACTCCAAATATATTTAGTGTGTATGGTAATGGACTCATAGATACCGCTACAACCGTCGATGCAACCGCTATATAAGAAGAATGTTCAATACCATATTTTGTTGCTACTGTTTCAGCTACACCTAAATCGCCTTTAATATCCTCGATATCTTTACCAACTTCTCTTCCAACTGTGGCAGTTGCAGCAAGTATGAATAAAATAATTGCTATCGCAAGTCCTTCAACAGCTGCTCCACCAAAAAGGAAAGTTGAGCCAACCAAAACCCCAACCGCTAAATTCCCTATTAAAGGAGTTCTTTTAAGGTTTCTTGCATAGAAAAACAACAATAATGAGTTAATTATTGCTATAAAGAAACATATAACATTTATAAATATCGATAGTGTTATTCCTAAAATAAATAGAAATATAGAGAGAGTTTTTGCTGTGGATTGACCTATTTCACCAGAAGGAATCGGTCTTTCCGGAGCATTCACCATATCGATCTCAAGGTCATAATAATCATTGATTGTGTTACCTGCCCCCGTTATTAAGAAGGCGGCAACCATAGCCAATGCAATGTTGAATTGATTAACCAGTTGTGTTAGGTCTCCAGCAACAGCCCCACCTATCAGGACCGCTATAACTGCCATAAAACAATTAAGTGGACGTATTATCCTCAGACTCCGTGTTTTCAGTGTTTGCTCCCCCTACTTCCTCATCTATATTATGTTCCCTCAATCTTTCCACATCACTTGATATTTTCTTTAAATACGAACTGGCCTCAGTTAGATGGATATACTCAGATATCTTTTTATATATTCTTTCAGGCTCTTTAACACCATAAAGTATATAGTAAGGTCTTCCCCGAGCATCTTGCATTCCTTTAAGACCCCCGAAACCTAAACCACCGCCAAAACGACTTGAAGAACCCCCAAAGCCAGCTCCAGCCATAGACATATCATCACTTAAACCAAAACCAGAAGCAGTTATAGGTAGGATTGTTCCATAGTCAAACCAGTTTCCCAAAACTGATTTCTGTATAACCAAGTCGTTTATACGGCTATACATCAATGAACGGGTTTTTTTACCGAAAAAACTCAGTTCAGTAATTAATCGATTATTGGTCAAATAAAAACGATGTTGACGTCGATAATATTCAGAAAAAACCAACCCCACCAAACCAAATATAACCAATATATAGTTCATGTGTGGTAATTCAACCCAGGTATACATTTTAAGTAAAGTTAACACCACAGCTAAACCAATATATAAAGCAAGCCATTTCCAGGTTATCCGCAATAAAGCAATTATGATGGCTGGAACAATCAAAAAAACCCACCAAATCGATATAGTCGTCCATACACCAGCCGTTTCAAACAAAAATAAATCAGAGAAATAAACCACTAAATCCTCATGATATATACTGAATATAACTCCAAGTACTATAGGATAAAGAAAAACTAAATAAAGACCGATAAAAGACAATGGATGTGGCGCCAACTCCTCAACCAACTCTTCATCATCCATCAATTCATTATCAACATCCATCTAAACCAAACCTCCAAAACACCAAACTAAAAAACACAAACCCATAATAGATATCTATTTTATTTAATATCTATCTGACTATTAACCCCCTCTACCCCAAAAACGAGGTATTGAAACTTCAAACAAGATATAATTAACCAACGAAACCAACAAACCTAGATAACGGATAGAATAAACTACACCATCTTACTTGGCTTGCCGCCTTGCTTCTTGAAGGTGAGAGGGGACTTAGTCTGTAAAACTTAAACCAAAAAATCTATTTTTTATAAATTAATTGGTTGTTTTGATATATTCTCCGTCTGCTTGTCTCGTGGTACCTACTATTAATACTTCTTCTTCACCTGTTTGGTGTATTCCTTTGGCAGTTATTTTTTCTCCGTTGTAGGCCTGTCCTGTGTAGGTATGTGTGTATGATACTACGTAATCGAGTTCAGGGTGTTTTATTTTGTAGATTGCTGGTGAATCATAATTCATTCTGTCATCGATTACTTTGGCGGTTATTTTTTTAATGCCTTTTCTTTTCCCTTCGAACTGTTTTGCTGGGAGTTCTTTATCGTTTCTAACAAAAAGTAGGTCTAATGGAGTTCCATTAATTATGGCCCTGTTGTTTTTTCTTTTTTCATGGAAAACGAAATCACTGTAATTAATGGTTGGTTTTCTTTTATTGTACGCTTTTTTCCAATCAGATTCTTGGTATGGATTTAAATATCCTTTTTTTATTAGTTTTTGGATAGCTTTCCTAGCTTTATTGAATTGGTTAACTCCATATACAACCAAATCAATATCCGAGTATTTAGTTTCTAAACCAACTAATCTGGAGCCGGTTACACCAATTTTATTTTCATCGATTCCTTCTTTTGTAAGTAGTTTTTTTACTTTTTTTTCTAGACCACCGGTCACCCCATCTATTGGTCGATATAGTTTATCGACCTCTGTTTTAGGAATTATCTGACGTTTACTATCACTAAACATCTTTAAATAACGTGGTTTGTTTTGTTTTAGGTATTGGAAGGACTCCTTGAAATCAAGTTTTTTATATCTTTTACCATCTAAACTACTTTCTCTACTTCCAGATGGATTTTCCACATAACGTAGTAATGCTTCGACTTGATCTCCCTGGCTATATCTAACGGTTGAAAACAACATACCGTCAACTTTAAAGAAATCTCTGATTTTAAATACCTTGTTTTTCATGCCAAAAACAAATTGATTTTAATATTGTTTTTAGTTTCCCTACACCCTCAAATTCTTAAATGAGTTACTTAATTAACGTACTCCAGCGCTAGAGCACGGGTTTTTGCGCCTGTTCAACCCATAATCTATGGTGTTTCTTAGAATGGTGAGAACACTCCGACGAAAACTAGCCATGCGAGAGCTGTTTTAGCTGTTAGGCTAAGTATTATGTATGTTTTTTCTCCGTATAGGTAGTCTCGCCATTTTCCTATTCCTTTGTACTGTAGAACCATGTTTGCTGAGAAAGTGTTGAATAAGACGAAGTATACGACGAGAATTAGGTATACGAATGTTGGTGGCTGTGTTTCTGCGGTACTTACAGCTGTTATGAAGTAGGCTGCTATAACGATCCATGCGGTGAAGCCTGATATTGCTCCGAGTATGTATGCGGTCCAGTCAACTTGTTTTGTAAAGCTATTGATTTTCTCCATTAGGTATCCGAACATGATCATCATGGCGTTAAGTACGAATATCATCACCAATGACCAGAACTCCCATACACCAACGAACTGTGCGATTAATACGATCATTATGGAGCTTGATATTGAGTATTCATACCACCTATATGGGTTCATTCCTTGGCTGAGATATTTTTTGTATTTCTTGTTTTTTACGTAGGCTATGTATATGTGTGCGAACCCGGATATTAACAGGAATGAAGCAAGGATAATACCTAAATACTCGATTGTGAAAAAAACCTCTGGGTTTGGCAAAACATTGAAAGTTCCATTTGTAATCTCAAAATCTAGATAAAAAGTATATATATCTCGTGACCATTCAAGCCAGAAACCAAGTGCAACCAACAAAAAACCTTGGAATAGATGTAGAATCCCTGCCTGTACATTAAGTTTTCTTAAATTACTAAAGCTTATCTCTGAGTTAGATATAGCTTTTTTACGTTCTAAGTTATCCACTAAAAACCCCTAAATACTATGTAACATTATTAAAGCATATATATTTTTTCAAAAGTTTGGGTTCATGGTTTTTTTGGTGGTTTTTAGGTCAGTTATTTCTGTTTTGCCATACCAAACATTATATATGGAGCTTAAATCGAAAGTTATCGATCTTCGGATTGATGGTGAGAAAGCGATTTTGAGTGATGAGGTTTCTAGATCGCTTGGTGTATGTCATGGGAATAGGGTGATGGTTAGTGGTAAGACAGGTTCTGCCACTACTTTCATAGCTATTACAAGTGATATTGTTGGTGAAAGTGAGGTAGGGCTTGTTTCTGATTTTGCTGAGAAAATTGGTGTTGAGGAAGGAGATGTTGTTGAGATCGCCCCTACTGGACGTCCTGACTCAGCTAATTATGTTCGTAAAAAGATTTATGGAGATTCTCTTTCTAGAGATGAGATGTATGAGTTGGTTAAGGATATTGCTGACCGAAATCTAAGTAATTATGAGTTATCAGCGCTTGTAACTGCTGTAGCTATCAGGGATATGTCTATGGATGAAGTACAATGGATGACTGAAGCTATGGTTGAGTATGGTGAACGCCTTGAGTTCAGTGAGTATCCTGTTGTCGATAAACATTCAATTGGAGGGGTGCCTGGTAATAAAATAACTTTATTGATTGTTCCAATTGTTGTTTCGGCGGGCCTTTTAATTCCTAAAACTTCTTCGAGAGCTATTACTGGTGCAGCGGGAACTGCTGATATAATGGAGGTATTAGCTCCTGTTAAGTTTACTGCGAAAGAGATTTATCAGATGACTAAGGAGGTTGGTGGCGCGATTGTGTGGGGTGGTTCAACACACATAGCTCCAGCAGATGATGAGATAATTCGTGCTGAATATCCATTGTCTTTAGATCCTGTATCTATTTTGATTGCCAGTGTTTTAGCTAAAAAAAAGGCTATTGGAGCAGATAAAGTCGTTATAGACATACCGGTTGGTGCTGGAACCAAGATTGAAGACCGTAAAGAAGGATCTAAACTGGCTAGAGACTTTATTGAATTAGGTGATAGACTGGATATGGATATAGAGTGTGCTGTAACTTTTGGTGGCTCACCTATAGGGAAAGCAGTTGGACCTGCTCTTGAAGCTCGTGAAGCATTGAAGGCTTTAGAAGGAAAAGAAATTCCTAAAAGCTTGATTGAAAAATCTTGTTCAATCGCAGGAATTTTGTTTGAGATGGCAGGCACCACCTCGAGAGATGAGGGTAGAGATAAAGCTAAGAAACTACTGGAGAGCGGAAAACCGCTTAAAAAACTTAAAGAAATAATTGAAGTTCAGGGCGGAAACCCCGAAATCACAAGCAAAGATATAGAGGTTGGTCAATATCAAGAAACTTTAACCTCACCTTCAGAGGGATATGTAACATCTGTAGATAATAAAGCGTTGGTCAGTATTGCAAGAGCTCTCGGCTCTCCGTCGGATAAAAAAGCAGGATTAGAGATATGTAAAAAAGGCGGCGACAATGTATGCAAGAAAGACACATTAATAAAACTATATGCAGAAGAGGAATGGAAACTGAAAGAAGGAATGAAAGAAGCTAAAAAACAATTTCCACTAGGAATAGAGGGAATAGTGTTAGAAAGAATACCAGAGCTATAAACCAACCACCCCCACACTCCAATCCACTCTACTCCATCCTCATCTTTTTTTACCAATTTCCTATGTCTCGTTGCCTTACTGCTTTAGGGAGCGGGGGTGGAGGGAGGGTTAGGTAGGAGTTAATTTGAGTAGGGAAACTTAAAAAAATGTTTTTTAGGGTTTTTTGAATTTAACTAAAACGAGTCTTTTTGATTTTTCCCTGATTTGTTTTTCTGTTGGGTTAATTGGTACGCCATATATCTTTAGTAGTATTTTCCAGTGCCATGATTTTTTTATTAATTTCTTTAGATATTTTGAGATGGTTTCTGGGTCTATAACTGCATCTCCGGTTGTTTTGTATGTTTTTCCTTTATATTTTATTTTTACTGGATGTGTTTTTCTAAAGTTTTTCCACCAACTGGCTTCTTGTTTCATCGTTATTACAAATAGTCTGTTTCTGTTTGGATGGTAATAAACAGGTGTTGTGTATTTTTCACCGGATTTATGGCCTTTGTATGAGATGCACATTAGTCGTGTGCTTAATGGCCAATGGAGTTTTGAATCTAATATTTTTTTTATTAGGGGGTTGAATATTTTTGATTCGACCCAAATCAATTTCTCTAGTATTTTGTTGGATTTTTTTATTGACATTTTAGAGGTTGTGTTTGTTTTTAGATTAGTGTTAGTGTGAAGAATGCGTAGGACAGTCCTGCTGATACTGTTGGGCCGATTATCCATAGTGAGACGAATTTAGCTATTGCTTTTGGCCTTACTAGGCGTTCTCCAGTGTCTATGTCTTCTATTTTTTCTTCTCCTATTTTAGCTACTTTTTTCGGTTGTTCGGCGAGTAATGGGTTTATTGTTAGGTCGACCTCTTGTTCTCCTGTAGCTACTTGTTTTACTGTTGCTACACGACTTGCCCGCCCCCATCCTAGTCCTACGATGGTCATTACTGTTCCCATTACGAGGCTGATAGGTATTCCGATGTATGAAAGTCCAGTTGTTATTGTTGCAGCTACTACTGCAACTATTACTGCTGCTAGTAGGGGTAGTTCTGTTAGGTCGTTTCCAACGCTGTCCATCGTTCGTCGTGCTATTGTGAATCCGCCTAAACCGATGGCTAGGGTTGCTATTATTATTGCGGGGTTTTCTCCTAATTCTCCGCTTCCTACAAGTGGTGCTACGGCGTTAGGTACGTTTGAAGCTCCTGCACTGAAAGCCATGAAGCAACCGATTGCTATTACAATGGTTATTGAGATTATTTCTTGGTAAGTTGTGTTTGGCCCCAACTTGATTTTTGGTTTAACTCCGCTCCACCCTATATCTAGGATTGGGCCTTTTGATTTCTCTGATTTGAAATATCTCTCTAGATATGGATAGATATACCTTCCTGTTACGGCTCCGGCCCAGAAAGCTATAACTGGGGTTACTAACCACCATGTTACTATTCGACCCAATATTTCCCAATTTAATGTACCTGTTGCGAGTCCGAGCCCTGCTATTGATCCAACTGCAGTCATTGAGGTTGGTACTGGAACACCGTATAGGTTTGCTATTAATATTCCGAGACCTATGAACAGTAGGATCATTATGCTTGCTTGAAGTGTGAACATATCGCTGGGAACGAGTCCTCTTCCGAGAGTGTCGATTACGCGTCGACCTACTGTCCAACCTCCCAGAAATACGAAGAATGTGAAAAGTAGTGCTGCCCAGTTTTTTGTTATTACTTCAGCGCCAACGGGTACACCCCAACATATACCTGCTGAAGAACCTCCAATATTAAATCCTACGAAAACTGCGATTAGGACACCGATAATGAGAAAGAGTTCAAGCATCTAGGGATGGATAGGGTTAGTTTGAAATAATTTTTTCGGCCACTATATCTATTTTTTTTGGTTTTATTGTTTTTTTCTGTGTATTCGGAGTCTTCTGTTTATTGTTTTGAATTCTGATCTTAGTTTGTAGGGCATTGTTTCTGTTTTGCCTATTATTAGGTATCCTCCTGGGTTTAGGGCTTTTTTTAGGTTTTTGAATATGGGTATTTTGTAGTCGTTGGATACGTATATGAAGACGTTTCTGCAGAGTATTAGGTCGAATTTTTTGTTTATCTGGTCTGCTATGAGGTCTTTGTGTTGGAATTTACATAGTTTTTTGATTTTTGGTTTTGCTTTGTAGGTCTGTTTGTTGACGTCTATGTATTTTTTGTAGTTGTCTAGGTAGGAGAGTTGTCTTTCTATGTCTACGGTTCTACTTGATTTGTAGATTCCTTTTCTTGCTTTTTTTAGTGCTTTGTCATCGATGTCTGTTCCGGTTACTATGTTTTTTCTTAGTTTTGAGCCGTTGTTTTCTAGATATAGCATTGCTAGGCTGTATGCTTCTCGTCCATCGCTGCATGCAGCGCTCCAGAGTTTTGGTCGTCGTTTTTCTTCTATTAGTTTTTTTATTATTTCGTCGATTTCTTGCCATACGTCTTTGTTTCTGAAAAACTTTGTTACGTTTACTTTAAGTGTGTCTAATAGTTCTTTTTGTTCTTGTTGGTCTTTTTTTAGTTTTTTTAGGTAGTTGTTGTATGTTTCTGTGTCGGTTCTTTTCATTCGGCTTCTTATTCGTCGTTTTAGGTATTTTTCTTCGTAGTAGGTTCCGTGGAAGGAGAGTTTGCGTTCTATATGGTTTATTAGTTTGTTGAAGTCGTTTGTCAAATCTCTTTAACCCCTTTCTTAACGCTTTTGATCTCTATGTTCCAGGAGTTTGGTTTTAGTTTTATTGATCGTCCGTAGTTGCCTCCTGTGTCTTCTTCTATTATTGGTATATCTAGTTCGTTGAGTTTTTTCTTAGCTGCTTTTATGTTTCTTTCTCCGATTGTTCCGTTTTCTCCTGTGAAGTTGAACATATTGCTTCCGCCAACGATTTTTGCTTTTAGGTCTTTTTTTTGTGAACCCATTTCTGTTAGTTTGTCTACAACTTGCTGTATTCCAGAATCTACGTATTTACTGGGGTTTTTGTCTCTTGAGTCTTCGTAGGAGGGTAGCATGGCGTGTAATAGTCCGGAGGTTTTTTGTTTTGGGTCGTATATCGCTATTCCTACACATGACCCTAATCCATTTGTTTTAAGTGTATCTCCATTATCTGTTACATGGTATTCTCCTATTCCAACGTTTATCTCTTCGTTGTCTTTACCGATGTCGTCTCTATCGCTATATATTTTCATGGGCTATCACATCATGCCGTTTAAGCTTTCTCTTATACTCTCGTTTTCGAAAAATACATATACATCGCTTTCAAATTCTTGGCTGGCTGCGTCTATTTTTGTATCGAAAAGAAATACGTGTCTTTGGTCTTCAGCCATCAAACTTAAAACAGATTCTACTATTGAAGTACCCATGTCATGCATATATCTGGGTGTTGATATGTCTATGTCTGTTTGGAGCATGTCGGCCCATCCGTCTATGAATCCGCTTGTCATTATGTTGCCTATTTCTTGTATTGCGCTTTGCTCCATCTCGCCATATTCATCGGTTTCTTTTCCTAAGAGGTTGCTGGCGATGTCTTTCGCGGATTTTTCGCTAAACTTTATCAGTACATAGCCACTTAGGCTTCCATTAAACTTGAATACGTTTGCTACACAGCTTTTATCACTAAATTCATTCCCCATTTCCTCTATTGGTATGAAGTTGAGGTTCACTATTCTTAGGTTGGT
This sequence comes from Methanonatronarchaeum sp. AMET-Sl, assembly GCF_029854155.1. Classification (NCBI taxonomy): domain Archaea; kingdom Methanobacteriati; phylum Methanobacteriota; class Methanonatronarchaeia; order Methanonatronarchaeales; family Methanonatronarchaeaceae; genus Methanonatronarchaeum; species Methanonatronarchaeum sp. AMET-Sl. Next base: position 429,302 of record NZ_CP122958.1, read on the forward strand.
TGGTGTCTGGGTCATTGTACTGAGGTTTTCAGAGATTTGTTTAGCGCTGATTTTTGTTACTTCATTAAGTTTTCTAAGGCCTTCTGTATCTATTGGGTCTTGTTTTTTATCGCTATGTTTTTTTAATGCGTTTTCTAGTGAATCTGGTTCTGGGAACATATAGAAATAGAATTTAATGCTTTCTCCAACTGTTTTCATCTCGCTTACGAACGCGATGATGAAGTCGGTTTTTGTTTCATTACCTATCTCTGTTTGCACCATCTGGTTCCACTGGCCCTCGATGTATCTGGGTGTTGATATGTCTATGTCTGTTTGGAGCATGTCGGCCCATCCGTCTATGAATCCGCTTGTCATTATGTTGCCTATTTCTTGTATTGCGCTTTGCTCCATCTCACCGAATTCATCACTGGCTGTATCGCCGGCTAGAGGCATTAATGATTCAACTATTTGGTTGGCGCTTTCCGGTGGGAATACAATTATTGAACCGCCTTTTAAACCTCCTTGGTAATCGATGTTTACTCCTCTGTATTTTGAGCCATTCAGGTGTTTGTTCAGTTCTTTTATTGGGATGAAGTCGACTTTGGTGACATCTACATCTATTTCTTTATCGACCATCATGGATAGGCTTTTAGCGGCGGTGTCAGCGCCTTTTATAGCCATTCGGTTGAAGGATCCGAGTGAATCTATCTGTATCTTCATGTTTCCAACTCTATGTCGTTCATCATTTGAACAAGGTCGTTTAGGTTTGGAAATACGTATATTTCTCCTGAAAGTGATTCGGAGTCGGCTGCAGGTGTGTGTATACGTGAATCAAATAATAAAGCAATGTCATCGTCATCGAAATCGATTTCTTGGTCGACAATATTGCTTCCGCTTGTGTGATAGAATCTAGGTGTCCCTATCTCTATGGTTGTGTTTAATACGTTTGCCCATCCGTCTATGAATCCGCTTGTCATTATGTTGCCTATTTCTTGTATTGCGCTTTGCTCCATCTCATTGAACTCACTGTCCTCTCCGTTTTCATCAACCATACCTGCTAACATAACTTGGGAGAGGGTTTTAGCGCTATCTTCGTCGAAAAAGATTAATACACAGCCGTTAGGCATAGATTCGAGATTTATCCGAATTGCAATACGATCTTCATACCCCATATGGGTTCTGATGTTGTCTATATCTAAGAAATTTATCTTTGTAATCTGCATTTCAGTTTCGATCTGTGTCATCTGTGTTAGTTGATCTGCAACTGTGTTGGCGCCTTCTTTAGCCATCTCATTAAACATACTAAGTTTCCTTATATCTATCATCATGCTCAAATTCATCACCATAATCATATAAACAAATTAAGTTTCGCTTGCCTTCCTCAGGGTATCAACATCGATTATGTTTATTACCTTGCCTTCACCCATTATCGCGGCACCTGCAATACCAGGGGTGTTGCTTACAAGACTGCCATAGGTTTTAACAACAACTTCTTCAATCTTTATGACTTTATCGCACTGTAGGGCCATTGGACTGATTTCATCTTTAATTTTAAGACACATTCCTTTAGGGCTTGAATCAGGTATTTTGAAAACCTCTCCAAGCCTATGGACCCTGTAGGTTTCTCCATCGATATCCATTATCTCTTGGCCATCAATCTTGGTAGAGTTCTCCATGTTCAATATTTTATCAAGGTTTTTTACAGGTATACCGAATACCTCATTCCCAACTTCTATTAACAAGACTTTTATTATGCTAACTGTGAAAGGTAGGGAGAGTTTTATATTGGTTCCCTTACCGGGGTCACTACTGATATCTATAGAGCCATCAAGTTTGGATATTGTGTTTTTAACAACATCCATACCAACTCCTCTCCCACTGACCTCGGTAACTTCGCTTGAGGTTGAGAAACCACTTTCAAAAATTAATTCATAGATCTCGTTATCCGACATATCATCAACTTGGCTTTCATTGACAACACCTCTCTCTAATGCTTTCTCTTTAATCGCATCAGCATCAAGTCCCTGACCGTCATCTTTAACCTCGATAACGGCTTTACCCTGTTCTTGACGGCCCTCCAAAACTATCTCTCCGACTTCAGGTTTTCCTGCTTCTATGCGTTCTTCAGGAGGTTCAATACCATGGTCAACCGCGTTACGCAGTAAATGCATCAATGGATCTCCAATCTCATTTAGAACGGTTCTATCAAGCTCGAGGTCATCACCCTTAATGATTAAATCGATTTTTTTCCCCTCTGAGTTGGCGAGGTCACGCACCATTCTTGGAAACTTACTGACAACCTTCTTTAACGGAACCAAACGGATATCCATAACAATATTCTGTAGCTTTGAAGAAAGTTTATCCAACTCCTTAAGCTCTTTCTCAACTTTAAGAGTTTCACCACTATCTATCGACTGTCTAATTCTTATACGGGTCGTTACAAGCTCTTTAACTCGATTCATCAATGAATCTATTTGATCGGTATCAACTCTAACCGACTGAATCTTCTCCATAGATTGACCATCAGAAACAGAACTAACGCTTGGTTTGGTGGTCTCCAAATCTTTAATGTCTTTTCCAAACTCTATTTCGTCTTCGTTGTTATCTAAAACCTCTTTAACAGGCTTAACGATGTATTCACCAACCTTACTTGAGTTATCAAGTTTATCTTTAATAGATTCAATGGAGGTATCTATGGAGCATACGAACTCTATCCGAGCATCATACTCCCCATCATAAACCTCATCTATTGGTGGGTTTGATTTAACGACCTCAAGACCATCAAGTGACTTGAATAGAAGTTTAGCGTCAATACCCTTCATCTCCAAGTTTTCAAGCTCTATCTCAATATAATACCCATCAAATACCTCAATTTCATTAAGCCATCCATCTTTAACTTCTGTTTCACCGTTATCACTTGGAGTTGAAGAGTTCTCGATTTCACTTCGTATATCATCTATTATTGGAGATGGATCGATCGTGGTTTCACCACTCTCTTCAATCTCATTCAACATGCTTTCAATAGTGTCAACGCCCTTGAAAACCGAATCCATTTTCTTAGAAGTTACCTCTATCTCCTTACTTCTAACTCCATCTAATAGGTCTTCTATAGCATGGGAAAGATCGCTTGCTCCCTGAAAACCCATAGCTCCAAAATTACCTTTTAATGTGTGTGCGGCCCTAAAAACGGAGTCAATAGCTTCCCTGTTTTCAGGGTCTTTCTCTATCTTAAGGAGAGCATTATTAATCTCGGTCAACATCTCCTTGCCTTCAAGCACAAAACTCTCTAAATATTCTTCCATCACAAAACACCATTAATCAACTTCTAACCACATCAAGGATATTTTTAGGTATCTCATTTATAGGTAAAACCCTGTCAACAACTCCAGCTTCAATCGCTCGTTTAGGAATTCCAAAAACCTGGCTAGTTGCTTCATCCTGAACTATCACAGAGCCACCCACCTCCTTGATCGCTCTAGCACCATCCACACCGTCACGACCCATACCTGTAAGCAAGGTGCCAACTAAAACACCATCTACCTTACGAGCCGCCGACATCATTGTAACATCTATAGCAGGCCTAATACTATTTACTGGAGGACTATTTGTCAAACGAACCCCAACCCTATCTTTTTGATAACTAATTACCTTGAGATGGTGTCCACCACGAGCAACCAAACCCTCACCAACCCGTATTTTATCCCGCTCTCCAGATTCACGTATCTTATATTCAGAGGAACGATCCAGTCTTTTAGCAAACTGTTTTGTAAATGGACTGGACATATGCTGTACAACAATAATCTTAAAACCTGATTCCAATGGAAGGTCTGAAAGAACTTTTTCAACACATTTAGGCCCACCTGTAGATGCACCAATAATAAGTGTCGGCTGACCCTCTATATCTTTAATACCCTTAAAATCGGTTTGTCTTTCTGAACTTATATCGATAACCGGTTCTGTACCAGCTACAGCCCTAACCTTCTGAACAAGCTCGCTAGACATCCTAGATATCTCTATAGATTTATCTCCTCCAGGTTTAACGAAGAAATCTACTGCGCCCCGATCCAATGCCTCCATCGTCATTTCAGCTTTTTTGGTAGAATGACTACTGATAACAAGGATTGGTGTAGGAGTTTCATCCATAATATTTTCAATAGCCTCAAGACCCCCCATCTCAGGCATCTCAAGGTCCATAGTAATTACATCTGGATTTAATGCACCAGCTTTCTCTACTGCTTCGACTCCGTTTTCAGCGGCTCCAACTACCTCTATACCGCCTTTTTCAAGTATGTTCTTTAGAACTTCCCGCATGAAACGGGAGTCATCTACCACTAAAGCCTTAACCATATTGATATCAACAACCAAGATATTAGTTGGAGACAACGTCGTTTATAGCTTCCATCACACTTGGTTTCTGGAAAGGTTTTGTTATATATCCATCGGCTCCCGCTTGTATCGCTTTCTCCATCTTTTTCTCTTGACCAACAGATGTACACATAATTATTTTAGCACTGGAATCACGTTTCTTGATTTCAGCTGTTGCTTCGATACCGGTTTTAACCGGCATAACTATATCCATCATTGTGATATCTGGATCGAGGTCAAAATATTTTTGAACTGCATCGGCACCGTTTTCAGCTTCTCCAACAACACTGTGTTTCTCCTCCAATATTTGTTTAAGAAGATTTCGCATGAAATCAGAATCATCAACGACCATTATTTTTTGAGACATAATTAACCACTGAAACTATAATACATTTTTACGGTTTTTATAGATTTTGTTGGTAAATTAAAAACGATAAAACCAAAAAAACTAATAAATAAAATCTTTAATCATGCCGATTCAATTTTTTTTGACTTAATCTATCTAAAAAAACAGTTTCCCAAATCTATGATCTAAACCCCCTATATACGGAAGAATAAAATGCTTGGTTTAACTGGAGTTATCATTGGATTATTATCTATAATACTGTTGGTTCGAATACGAGTAGATTATGGAGTGGCTATGATAGTTGGCTCCCTAATAGTAGCATTAACAAGCCAGTTCACACCCAATCAACTCATTGAATCAACTGTAAACACCTTGATAGATCCAAGCACAATCGACCTAATCGTATTAGTTATTTTCATCAACATGATCGGGGTGGGTATGAAAGAAACAGGACAAATAGATAAGGTTTTAGATGGTTTCAGGTCATTAATGTCACGTAGAGGAACTATAGGAGCAATACCAGCCATATTCGGTTTATTACCAATGCCTGGTGGAGCCTTAATGTCAGCACCGGTGATGGAGCCAGAAGCAGATAGACTAAACTCCACAAATGAAGAAAAAACCGTAATAAACTTCTGGTTCAGACATTTCTTCTTCTTCATCTTTCCATTCTCACCAGACCTAGTACTAGCAGCAAGGCTAGGAGAAGTTAGCCTATACCAATTAATACTAATACAAATACCAGTCGCTCTACTTGCTCTAATAGTTGGATACCTATTTTATATAAGGCCCTTAGAGAAAGGAGAGATAGAGGGTGATAAAGGCTATCTAAACGGGACATGGACGGTTATATATGGCTTAGCACCAATCCTGATTGCAATAACCCTTTATGGAATAACAGATATAAGCCTAAGGTTTTTTGTACCACTAGCATTCCTCTTATTGGTGCTTCAGAATATAGAGCGCCTCAAGACCAAAAAAACAATAATGATAATGAAACAAGGTTTCCCACCAAACCTAGTGTTAGCCGTATTTGGGATAATGTTTTTCAGAGAAGTATTAACAGAGAGCGGATCTCTAGAAATCGTTGTAGAGCTCTCAAGAACTATCGGAATACCAATCGAATTAATAGTTCTATTAATACCATTTATAATGGGTGTTGTCACAGGGATAGGGATGGCAGCAATAGGAATCTCATTTCCATTGATACTGCCCTTCATACCAGAAGTACAGCCCATACACATAAGCATGTTATTCGTATCCTGTTTCCTAGGATACCTAGCATCACCGGTACACCTATGCCTAGTAGTAACAAGAGAATACTTCGATTCAGACTTATTTAAAAACCTAATAGAGATAGCAAAACCAATCTCAATCCTCCTGCTATACAACCTAATAATCGTAATACTATTTATCTAAAATCTATATTTGAGAATTAAGACCCTCAAGCAGATAGATGAAGAGGTAGGGATGTTCCTTACCAAACAATGTATAAAACCGGTTTTTTGGGGTGATAGGGTTTGTCACATAGAAATGGATTGGAGATATTGTCAGGTTTTTAACTACAAACAGCTGTTTTTGTGATGTTTACCTCACAATAAATGGTTTTTTAATGATTAATTAGGTGTTTTATCCGAAAGGTATTTAAGGAAATAGTCTGAGTTTTTTAAAGAAATGTTTGAACGAGAAAACTGGGCAACCCGGATGGGTTTTATCCTGGCTGCCGTAGGTAGCGCAGTCGGGCTGGGAAACATATGGCGTTTCCCTTTCCAGGTTGGACAAGAAGGTGGTGCAGCGTTTCTATTGATCTACCTATTGTTTATTTTTGCAATAGGATTCCCCGCAATGCTCGTCGAATTCGTTATCGGCCGTAGATCTCAACGTAACCCAATTAACGCGTTTGAAGAACTTGGCTACAAAAAATGGATGTTCGCAGGGGCAATCGGTGTAGCAACTGCCTTCGTGATACTTGCGTTCTACAGCGTTGTCGGAGGATGGGTCTTCCGATATGCCGGCGCAAGCCTTACAGGAGCTTACTTCGCAGACCCCGAGGCTTATTTCGGTGCAATAGCCATGGGATACGACGCCCTAGCTTTCCACGCTTTATTCATGTTACTTACCGGAGGAATCGTTTTCCTCGGGATAAAACGTGGTATTGAAATAGCGGTTAAACTAATGGTTCCAGCAATAGTCGTTTTATTGATATTCCTTGGAATATATGCATTTACGCTAGAAGGCGCTATGGAAGGTGTTACATGGTATCTAGAACCTGATTTCGCGGTTCTAGCTGAAAACTGGACATCGATATTACCTGCCGCGGCAGGACAGGCATTCTTCACCCTATCGCTTGGTATGGGTGCAATGATAACCTATTCTTCTTATCTCGGTGAAGACAAGAACTTAGGTCAAGACGGTGCCTCAATCGTTGGTCTGGACACATTGATAGCTATAATGACCGGTTTCGTCGTTTTCCCAATACTTTTCACAATGGGAGTTTCACCAGGCGATGGTGGAGCAGGAGAACTCTTTATAGGTCTTGGCGGTGCAATAGCTGAACTACCAGGCATAGCCGCAGAACTAGTAGGATTCTTGTTCTTCTTCACAGTCCTAATCGCCGCATTATCCAGTGCAATAAGCATACTCGAAGTAGTTGTCTCATTTATCGTTGACAACTTCAGAATAGACAGGAAGATAGCAGCAACCGGCGTCAGCTTAGCAATATTCCTATCAGGAGTTCCAGTCGCATTTGACTTATATTGGCTAGATATATACGACCACCTCACCGCATACATACTACTGCCACTCGGTATGTTCTTACTAGTGATTTTCGTTGGATGGATATACGAAGAAGCCGAAGAAGAACTTGCCAAAGGAGTTGAGAACAGAAGCCTCATAAGAGCATGGCTTTGGCACGTAAGAATACCAATACTAATCGTTATAGGAATAGTACTACTACTCAACTTCGATTGGTATCTCGCAGAATACGCTGGAGTAAGCTACATAGACTGGATAACTGGAATGTTCTAAAACCCAATCCGGATAAATAAATCCGAGAAACCCTATCACGGGGTTTCTCAAAAACTATTTTATTTTTTTCGATAACACTTAATTAAAACCAAGGGAATTGACCTTACAGCTGACAAGAAACAATTTTTTTTCTAAATCTGGGAGAATGTGGTTTGGCCTAAAATATATGAGGATTTAACTCTTATTCTTGGTTCGGCGTTCCTATAACACATAGACGGGAAAAAGGATTTGAAGATAATATGGATGCAATTGTGCTTGCAGGGGGATTTGCAACAAGGCTATGGCCACTAACTAGGGATAAGGCGAAGCCTTTGCTACCGTTAGGTGAGAAAGAGATTGTTGATTACCTATTGGATGAATTAGTTGGAGAAGAGAGGGTTGACAAAGTCTATCTCTCAACAAACAAAAAATTCCGAGAGGATTTTCAGTTATACCTAAACTCTAGAGATTACAGAGATGTTGAGGTTGTTGTTGAAGACTCGATTAAAGAAGGTGAGAAACTGGGGGCAATCGGTGCACTTCACCAATTAGTTACCTCCAGAAACCTAGATGGTCCTTTATTGATAGTTGCTGGTGACAACTACGTCTCTTTTTCTTTATCAGAATTTATCGATTTCTATTTAGAAGGAGAGGGTTCTTGTTTAGCTGCATATGACCTTGAAGGAGATCCAAGCCAGTTTGGGGTTCTAGAAGTTGATGGAGAGAGGGTAGTTGATTTTGAAGAAAAACCCAGTGAACCCAAATCTAATTTAATAAGCATTGCTTTCTACTTACTTTCAAGTAAGGGGGTTAAAAACCTTGATACTTATATGAATGAAGGATTGAATCCGGATTCCCCCGGCTACTTTATCGAGTGGTTGATAAACCATGAAGATGTAAGGGCATTTAAGTTTGAAGGAAACTGGTTTGATATAGGAACTCCGAAAGGATATATAGATGCATACACTACTGTCGTAGCTGAAAACACATTTGTATCAACTGAAATAGAGTCATCTAATGTAAATAGGTCCTATATAGAGAACTCATTGATAGAGAACTCAACCATCAATGACAGCATTATCGTGGGAGAATCAAAGGTAAAAAACTGTGAACTAAATAGAGTTATAGTTGATGGTGAAGAAATAGTTGACAAGGAAATAAAAAACAAAGTAATCAGTGATAAAAAAACAAAAAACAAAGAATGATTAAAAAAACTTTAGATAATTTTTAATTAAAAATTGAGATAGAGTTATTTTTCTTTTTTGTTGGTTTTTTGTTGACAGGATTTGTCTTCTCCTAACTTGCCTACAGCGTCTGACCGGCATTGACGGCAGTGTTTCATTTGACGTACATATTCACTACATTTTTCTTGTATCTCTTTTTTTTGTTGTCTTGTTGGGGGTTCTATGTCTTCTAGTTTGTATTGTGGTATCAAGGGAGTTATGTTTTGTAGGTAGACTCCTTTTTCGTGTATTTTCTTCGCAATATCCGGTATGTGTTCTTCGTTTATTGTTGGTATTAAAACTGTGTTGACCTTGATTATCATGTCTGTTTCCATTGCTTTCTCTAAACCCTCTAACTGTTTTTCGATTAATATTTCTGCTGCTTCTTTTCCTCTGTATTCTTTGCCGTTGTGTTTTATGTATGTGTATATTTCTTTGCCTATTTCTGGGTCTACAGCGTTGATTGTTATTGTTAGGTTTGATACTCCTATTTCATCCAGTTCTTTTATTTTCTCTGGTAGGAGTAATCCGTTTGTACTGATGCATAATATTTTGTTTGGATATTTTTCTTTGATTAATCGGAGGGTTTCGTATGTCTCTGGATTGTAGAGGGGTTCGCCAGGCCCGGCCACCCCTACTACTTTGATGTATGGATATTTTTTGAATACTTCGTCTGCTCTTTCTAATGATTGTTGTGGGGTCAGTACGTCGCTGGATACGCCGGGCCTGGTTTCGTTTACGCAGTCATATTTGCGTATGCAGTAGTTGCATTGTATGTTGCATTTTGGTGCGACCGGGAGATGCATCCGTCCGAACCGACTGCATGCTTTCTCGCTAAAACATGGATGGCTCTGTATCTTTCTGAGTTGTTCGGGGTCGAAGGGTACTTCCTTCCCGTCTATGTTTACGGATAGGTAGTTTTCTTTATTCAATTTATTCTTCTGCCTCAGGTTTTTCTTCTGCCTCTTCTGCCTCTTCTGCCTCTTCTGTTTCTTCAGGTTCTTCGCCATTTAGGGTTGTTTTTAGGCCCATTGCTTTGGCTGTTATTATTACGAGGTCTTCTACGTCGAGTCGGCCTTCTTCTATTTCTCCGCTTTCCATTAGGCTTTTTACTCCATCGCTTAGGTTTAGTCGGCAGAATGGACATGAACTTGAAACCATTTCTGCTCCGGTTTCTAATGCGTCTCTACATCTTGTTTCGGCTGAATTTCCAGCCACTTCTGGTATACCGGCTTTTACTCCGCCTCCGGCTCCACAACAACGGCTTAGGTTGTGGCTTCTTTCCATTTCAACTAGTTCGATTCCGGGGATGTTTTCGTATACGTATCTTGGGTCTTCGAATATCTCGAGGTCTAGCCTTAGGTGGCATGGGTCGTGGTATGTTATCTTCATTTCTTCGTCCCATTCATCACTCCACTCCATGTCTCCTTCTCTTATTACATCGGCTAGGAACTGTGAGATATGTATGAATTGGAGGTCGATGTCTTCGTCTAGTATTTTTCCCCAATCGAGTAGTGCTGTTCTGAAACATCCTGCGCAACTGAACAATACCTTCTTTACGCCTCTTTCTTTGAGTCTTTTGACGTTGTTTTCGGTCATTTTACGCACGATTCTCTCGCCTTCTTCATCTCCGCTTTGTCTGTATTGGCCTGTTCTCAGTAATACGGATCCACAGCACTCTTCTTCTTCACCTAGATATGTGAATGGTATATCCAGTTTGTTAAGTATTCTCATTCCTGCTGCAGCAACTGTTCTCATTCGTAGTGAGGCGGTGCATCCGGTGAAGTATGCTATTTCTGCTTCGTCTGCTATCTCGATGTCGCTTGGAATCCAGTTGACTCGTTCTTCTTTCTCTTCCATGTATGGATTGCTGTATTTCTGGAGTATCTCTGTGAATTTTGCTTGTTTTCCGTATGGGCCTTCTCCGGCTAGAACTAGGTTTTGTCTAAGGGATTCCCATAGTTCGACTGTGTCTATGTTTACGGGGCATACTTCTTTACAGCTTCCGCATGTTGTGCATGTGTATAGGTCGTCTCGGAATTTCTCTATTTCTTCTGGTTCAACGGGGTCTGGCCCGAATATTTTGGCTTTAAGGCCGTAGTTACGGTTTATAAACTGTCTCCACCTATTGATTTTGCTTCTTGGGGCTACATCTATGTCGTCTGTAGCGTCTTTAGTTGGACAGATATCTTCACATTCACCACATCTGGTACATGCATCAAGCTCCATTATTGATTTTGCTTCTAGGGCTTTGAAATCTATATTTGGTTCGTTTTTAGCCATTTATATACACCTTAATTATGTTTCTGGTTCGTGTTTTTTTCCATAAGCCTTTCTTGGCTTGTATTCCTCTCCATAATTCGCCATCTGTGTCAGTGGTACTGCGAAGAAGTGCATGAATTTGGTGAACGGTAGTATTGCTAGGAATATTAATGATATAACGCCGTGTCCTAACGCTATTTCTGTACTTGTTATTGCGCCTCCTAGGAACTCCCAGCTTCCAGCGAATATCTCTGGGAAATGGCCGTAGAATGGTTCTTCTCGAGCGAATGCAGCAAGGAAACCGGTTATGTTAACTATTATTAAGAATACCAATGGCCCCCAATCGTATGCGCTTGATAATCTTTTGGTTGGCTCTCCAACAAACCTGTTCACTACAGCGATTATTAAGCCGATCATTAGTATAATTCCGAATAGGTTGCCCCAGATTGCTACATGCAGTGATTCTTTTTCGGCTATGAAGTGGTCGATTGGCCATCCTAGTATGTAGTATGTTATTATTTCGTAGAGAAGTAGATAGATTGAGAGTATGAATAGTGCCATGAATCCCCAGAAAATGGACATGTGCATTACCCATCGGTACTTGCTTCTGTTATAGAGTCTTTTTTGGAGTAATCCGTTTATAACTATGTTTTTTATTCCGGGTTTTGCGTCGGCCGAGTGTGCAAAGCTTTTTAAGAAGTTTTTAACACCAGTTTCGTCTGCGTCTCCCATCCATTCGCGTGACCCTTTTCCGTATATATTGAATTTCCAGAGGAGTCCAGCTCCAAAAATGAAGACCGTGATTAACGCGACTGCCATTATTGCTAGGAAACTGACCCCACTATAGAAATGACTACCAATAAACATTGTTTAATCCTCTTTTTAACTTTTTTTTAACTGTACTGTATTTCTATGCCAGCGACGGCTGAATTTTAAAGTAATATTATTTACTGTTTATAAAGATTTTCCCCGATTTATTCGGCTATCTGTTTTTCACCGGTTTTTTGTTCTATAATAATCAGGTTTTCTTTCACTTTACGTATGACTTCATCTAACTTGCTTTGTGGACATGCCTCACCCCTTATAATTCCCGAAACGATTTCAACGACTTCTCCTTTTGTTTTTGTTTCATTATCTGGTGGCATGGCTTTCCGTGTTTTGATACCTATCGATGCAAAATCCTCGAAATCAACTGGACATTGGGTAACGCAGATAGCTGGTATGTCAACATTTCTTAAAACAAGCCTGGCTTTATAGATTATGTGGTTTTTAACGTTCCCTAGATGTATTACAGCTAACTTAAATTGCTCTATCTTTTTGATTTCCTCTGGCTCCAAACCGAAGGTACCCATTGTTCGTGCGGGAGCATCTGTAGGCACACCACTACCGGCATTTAGAACAATAACGCTTGTATCTATACCTTCTTCCCTTAATGCATATGTTATTTCACATATTGGTTTTGTTATATGTCTACGTCCAGGCCCCATGGCGATAGCTATTACGTCTCGGGAGGGAGATTCGGCAACGGTGTTCCTTTGAGCTAGTCCACCGGTTTTAGCTAGGCCTGCGGTTTCTCTGCAATCAACTATACGGCATTTCCTGCCGATTCCTTTTTTCAAACCTGAACCTCCTTCTCTTCAACCAACTTATTAACAACCTTTTCCGGATCCCCAGATACAACTATCTTACCGTTGCTCATTAGGCAGGCACGGTCACATGTATCTAAAATAAAGTCTTTATCGTGGCTTATTATCAAGAAAGTTGCCCCCAACTCTTCTCTTGCACTTACAATTGATTCTGCGACTTCTGCTTTAGTCACCGGGTCAAGTGTTCCAGCCGGTTCGTCAAGGATGTTTAGGGTGGGTTCTTTCATCAAGACCTGTGCTAGTGCTACACGTTGGTCTTCACCAACGCTTAGAGATCTTGGGAGTGAATCAAGTATCGATTCAACTCTTGACTCGGTCATTCCAAGGCCTTCAAGTGTTTCTTGGGCTTTTATTCGAACGAACTCTTCAGGTAGTTTGGTGCCTATAGCTGTGGAGAGGTTTTCAAAAACCGTTGAATAAGGATGGAGGGAGTGTTCTTGATGTAATATCTCAAGGTGCGGTGTTGCCCTACCTTTACCTCTAGGGCCTTTTTTAGACATATCTATCCAGTCATCCCCTATACGTACCTCGACATCTCCGTTATCAGGCTCAGTTATTCCAGATATCATTCTCGCTAGAGTTGTTTTTCCTGAACCGCTCCAACCTACTAAACCAAATATCTCTTTTTCATCGATTTCTAGTGAAACACCATCTACCGCTTTAACGACACCACGTTTAACTGAATAGAAATATTTTTTCGCATCTTGAACTCTTACTATAGTGTCTTCGAAATCTACTTCTTTTGGAGCTGTAGGGCCTTGGATTTTAATGAACTCTTCTGTTATCTCTTCAGGAGAGCCTTCTTTAACTAATTCACCTGATTCGAGCCAGGCACCTCTGTCACTGATGTCTCGGATTACATCGGGCCAGTGAGATGCAGTTATAACTGTTAGACCTTCTCTATCTGCTTTATAACTAAGCATGTTGTGAACCGTGTCTGCACTTTTTGGGTCAAGTGTTCCTGTGGGCTCGTCGGCTAAAAGCAACATCGGTTTTTTAGCTAGTTGTCTAGCTAGAACAACACGTTGTTTTTCACCACCACTGAGATCTCTAGCGATATGGGTGGTTCGATGGGTCATATCGACTTTTTCAAGCAGATTCATAGCAAACTCAGCTTTCTCTGATTTTGTCATATATGGGTCGTTGATTGCTTCAAGCACGTTCTCAATCGTTGATTTGTCTCCGAAAAGTGAGAAACTCCGTTGTAGCATTATAGCGATTCGAGACCTAATCGCCCTAAATAGATCTCTGTTAGCGTTCCAGTAATCCACATCTTGCTGCTCCATTTCTTCTTGACATCTAGGACAGGTTGAGGACGACCCTGCAGGCTCGACCCACATACATTCAGGACAGACTAATAGATTAAAGATAATCTGCCCTTCCTGGGGTTTATATTCGGTACTACCTCTAATTGCATGCATCAATACTGATTTTCCAGCACCGCTTTTACCCATGAGGCCGTATATTTCACCCTTACCAATCGATAAGTTAACATTGTTTAATGCGGTAACATCGTCAAATCGCTTAGTGAGATTTTTGACCCTAATAAATTCGTCCGACATAAGTCTCAGAACCCTTTAATTAAAAACGCTTCAACTAAGTATTAAATCGTTTGTTTACTTATGACTTTTTGGTATAAAATAGATATTTCAAAACCCTATACCTCTATTAATGATTTACCTTAAATCAGTAGTACAGTATCTGTTTTAGACTATTTTAATCCGGTAGATATTTCTAACTGGATTAAGGGTAGTCACTATTTTCTCTATATTAATCTATGGTTAACTCTAGGACCTATGGCCGAATTTATTTTTGTTTTATTGATTGGTTTTTGTTTTGTTGTGAACTACTTTGGGGTTAAGCCCTGAGATAATCTCCCTCTACCGCCTGTAGATATCTATGTGTTTTTGAATTGAATTAGGGTTTTAGGTTTTTTTGTGTATGGTGGATAATATTTTTTTAGTGCAATATTTCTATACATTTAGGTGGGTAATTATATTGTGTGTTTGTTTTGGTTAAGGTAAGGTTGTTTTGTGGTTTGCGGTTTTTTTAAAGTTCTCTGGTGGTTTTGTTGAGGTTTTGTATATGGAATTGGAAAAATTTGTGAAAAATAATGTTTATAGGCGGAGTGAAGGTTTGGGGTTGAGAGGGTCGTCGGTTGGTCGGGGTGAGATAGATAGGTATAAGGAGTTTATGGTTTTTGAGAACTTGAAGTATGCTTTTGATAACTCTAGGTTTTATCGTGAGTTGTTTAATGAGGAGGGGGTTGTTCCTGGTGAGGTTGGTAGTTTGGTTGAGTTTAGGGAGAGGGTGCCGTTAACTTCTATTGATGATGTTATTGGAAGTCATTATCGTTTTATGGCGGTAACTCGGAATGATATATTTCGTGGGTTTACTGATGGTGGTAAGAGGGTTTTGTATACTAAGGAAGAGCTTAAACACTTGGTTATGTCTATATCGGCTGGTTTGGAGACTGTTGGTTTGAATAAGGATGATCGTTTATTGATTACTTTTCCGAAAGAGACTGAGTGGGGCTGTCCTTTTTTAGTTAAGATGGCTGCTGAGGAAAGTGATTGCACGGTAAAACATACTGATCATTTGACGGCTGAAAAACAGATTGAAGAGATGAATGAGTTTCAGCCTACGGCAGTTATAGGGTCTCATCCATATCTATATACTTTGGCTAAAACTATCGATCGAATGGATGGTCTTGATTTAGGTGAGGTGGATATTGAGAGGATGGTGATGTCAAGGGGGTGTGTTTACTATCCTTTTAATGAAGAGATACGTAGTGAGGTTGAGAGGATTTATGGCTGTGATGTGTATGACCATTATGGGACTACTGAAACGGGTTTTGCTGTTGCTATTGAGTGTCCTGAGAAAGATGGCCTTCATATAAATGAGGGTGATTTTTATGCAGAGGTAATAGATCCTGATACTTTGGAGCCATTGCCTTATGGAGAGGAGGGGGAGTTGGTTATAACTACGTTGAATAGGGAGGGAATGCCGATGATTAGGTATCGTACGGGGGATATTACTTCTATAGAAAAGAACCAGCATGGATGTGGTTCTATATTGATGAGGTTGGATGGTATAAATGGAGAGGTGGGAAGTAAGTATTCTTCGTCGCAGGGAATGCCGTTGTTCTAACTTAAAACCGGTTTGATAGAGATTTTTATTTTAAATCGATTTAGAATTTAATGTTTGGTTTTAGGGGTTTAAGAAGATTATTTACCTTTTGAGGTATTATATAGTATATAATGACTCAAGCTCTGAAGGATGAGGTTGTAGCCATCTTGAAAGAGGGTGGCTATAAGGTTTCTGATGAATGTAATGTGTATCCTAAGAGCTTTGATTTTGTTGCTAAGAATGGTGAACAGATATTTGTTTTAAAGTTGCTTGTTGACATCAATAGCCTTAGAGAGGATGTTGCGTTCAGGCTTGTTGAGATATCACGTCTTTTTATGGCCACCCCTATTGTTGTTGGCCTTAAAAATAGGGGAGACCCTATGAATCGTGGGGTTGTTTACAATAGGTATGGGGTTAAGGCTGTTTCTCCTGAAACTCTTTATGACTATGTTGTTGAGGATGTTCCCTTTGTAGTTTATTCTGCTCCTGGCGGTAATTATGCTAAGATAAATAGTGAGCGTTTGAGAAGAGCTAGGGTTGAGAAAGGAATTTCTCAGGGAGAGTTGGCTTCAAAACTCGGTGTTTCGAGAAGTGCTATCCGTAAGTATGAGGAGGGTGGTGATGTAAACCTCGATGTAGCTATGAGGATTGAGGAGGTATTTGATATTCCTTTGTTTGAAAAGGTTGATATCTCTCCAGATGAAGATGTTGAGATTGGTCTTGATAAGATAGAAAACCCTGTTTTAGGTTTGCTTTCTTCTCTCGGAATGATGGTGTTACCTACTGATCGAGCGCCGTTTAATGCTCTTTCAAGAACCGAACGGCAGGCTTATTTAACTGGTATAGAGTCTTATAATGAAAGGCTTAAGAAGAAGGCTAGTATCATTAGTAGTGTTTCTGGAACCATTGATTATGGTTGTTTTATGGTTGTGAAGGAGACTAAAAAGGATAGGTCGAATATTGAGGATGCTCCTATAGTTTTTGAGCAAGAGATAAGTGATTTCGAGTCTGTTGAGGACCTTCTTGGGTTGATTGATGATAGATGTCCTTAAGACGGTTTTTTAATCAATTTATTCTTGATTTAGGGGTTTTTAAACACTTTTTGTTTTTTTAGTTATAGGTGTGGATGAAACAAAAAATACCGAAACATTTTTATAGTACAACATTCCATTAAATGTTAGAATAAATTCAAGCCATCACAAAACTCTCTAAAGAGCACGTGAATGGAGGTAATTTAAAATATGTCTATGAGACAACCAGTTTTTATACTTAGTGAAGATACAAAGAGAACAAGAGGAAAAGACGCTCAAGAAAACAACATAAACGCAGCCAAAGCCGTAGCAAGCGCAGTCCGAACAACACTCGGACCAAAAGGCATGGACAAAATGCTCGTCGACACACTAGGAGACGTAATAATCACCAACGACGGAGTAACCATACTAAAAGAAATGGACATCGAACACCCAGCAGCCAAAATGGTCGTAGAAGTCGCAAAAACACAAGAAGACGAAGTAGGCGACGGAACAACAACAGCAGTCGTAATAGCAGGCGAACTACTAAAACAATCACAAGAACTACTAGAACAAGACGTACACCCAACAATAATAGCATCAGGACTAAGACAAGCATCAGCAAAATGCCAACAAATACTTGAAGAAGACATCGCAATCGACGTATCAGTAGACGACGAAGAAATACTAATGAAAGTCGGAGAAACAGCAATGACAGGCAAAGGAGCCGAAACCGCAAGAGACACCCTACGAGAACTAGTCGTAAAAGCAATAACATCAGTCGCAGATAAAACAGAAGACGGATACCAAGTCGACGTAGAAAACGTAAAAGTACAGAAAAAAGTTGGTGGACGTGCACAAGACACCCAACTTGTCGACGGCATGATAATAGATAAAGAAAAAGTCCATCCAGGAATGCCAGACTCAGTAGAAAACGCAAAAATCGCATTAATCAGCGCACCAATCGAACACAAAGAAACAGAAGTCGACGCAGAAATACAAATCACAAACCCAGACCAACTACAACAATTCCTCGACGAAGAAGAAAAAATGCTCAAAAAACTAGTCAACAAAATCAAAGAAAGCGGAGCAAACGTAGTATTCTGCCAAAAAGGAATAGACGACATGGCACAACACTACCTAGCAAAAGAAGGAATACTAGCCGTAAGAAGAGCCAAAAAATCAGACCTCAAAAAACTAGCCCGAGCAACAGGCGGAAACGTCGTATCCAACATCGACGAAATAGAACCATCCGACCTAGGACAAGCCGGAAACGTAAAAGAAAACAAAATATCAGGCGAAAGCATGCTCTTCGTAACAGAATGCAAAAACCCAAAAGCCGTCTCACTACTAGTAAGAGGAGGAACCGAACACGTAGTAGACGAAGTAGAAAGAGCACTAGAAGACGCATTAAAAGTAGTCGCAGTAGCTGTTGAAGATGGTAAGGTTGTTGCTGGTGGAGGTGCTCCTGAAGTTGAGTTGGCTCACAGGCTACGTGAGTATGCTGCATCTGTTGGAGGAAGAGAACAACTAGCAGTAGAAGCCTTCGCAAACGCACTGGAAATCGTACCAAGAACACTAGCAGAAAACGCAGGACTCGACCCAATCGACGCATTAGTCGACCTAAGAAGCAAACACGAAGCAGGAGAAAAAGCCGCAGGCCTCAACGTATTCGACGGCGAGGTAATTGATATGTGGGAAGCTGGAGTCGTAGAGCCATTGAGAGTTAAAACACAAGCAGTAGACTCCGCCTCAGAAGCAGCCGTAATGATCCTAAGAATCGACGACGTAATCTCCGGAGGAAGCGGAAGCTCCGGAGACGAACCCGACATGCCAGGCGGCGGCGGAATGCCCGGCGGCATGGGCGGAATGGGCGGAATGGGCGGAATGATGTAAAACCCAAAACCCAAAAAACAATAAATGAATAAGGTCCTTATCGGACCTATTAACTCCTTTTTTTCCTTCTCTTTTTTTCAAAAAAACCAAAAAAACAAAAAATAGATTTAAAGCAATTTAATTTTTCCCTAAACCCATAAATAACTAATAAACCCATAAATAACTAAATCCCTAATTCTAGATACTTAATTCCAAGAAATTAAAGAACTAAAAAAACTTAAAAACTTTGTTTTTAAGACGTAAAGAAAGCTAGGGGAAATTTGTGAAGTGCCTCGGGGTCAAGCCCTAAGGCACTCTGCTTGATTTCTCTGGTTTCTCTGTAGAGAAAAGAACCTAAGAATACTTCAAGAATTATCTTGATTCAGGGTTAAGGCCTCTCCCCTTTAGGGAGGGGGAGGATGTTATTTCCCTACTTTTGCTGCTTCGTCTGGGTCGTTTGAAAGCCCGATTGCTGCTAGTGCTCCGATTTTACCTTGTTCGCCTGTTACGGAGATTAGGTCTATGTCTGCTTTTTTGGCTATTTCTTCTGCTTCATCTATCTCTACCATCTGGTTTTTGGCTTTTTCTGTGTATTGTTTAACTATTTCTGGTATAGCTATTTTGTCGTGTACGGCTATTGCTGTGTCGTCAGAGGAGGTATGTTGTTTGAATTGGTTTATAACTTCTTCTATAAACTCTTCTTTCATTCCTGGTTCTACTGCAAAGGTTATTGAGATGCTTACTCCGTTTTGTGTTCTGTATGGGTTTTTAGTGTATAGTTGAACGATTGTGTGGTTTAAGTAGTGTGCCCATTCTAATTCGTCTAGTATGCAGCCGATTTCGTTTGAAAGTGCCCATGTTGCACCTGCTTCATCTGTATCGGTGTCATCGATGCCTATTGTTATTTTTTCGTATTTTGGTACAACTATTGAGGCTTTACCTAATTTGCCTCCACCTCCTTGTTGATGTACTTCAACTCTGTTTACGCCTTTTGCGAGCCCTCTGCACATTGCAACTGCTACTCCAGCTCCTGCAAGGCCTGCATACCCGACTTTGATTTCATCTCCCTCTATTTTTGCTGATTCTATTCCTGCTGCAGCTATTCCTGGGGTTAGGTCTAATTCACCTTCTCCTAAACCAACGGTGAAAACGTTTCTGGCTCCTTCTCTACGTGCTTCTTTAACTAATGTACCGGTTTGTTGGTAGTGTCTGACCTCCCAAGCTGCTCCTCCGTAACATGTGCCTCTTGCGTGGTCTTCAACAATCTCTACTAAACCGTTTTCTTCGTCTGCGCACATTATTATTCGTTTATAGGGCGAAACCCATGCCTCGTCCAATAGCTCTTTAATCTGTTCTGGTTTTAGAACTTCCATTTTAAATTCCCTCTAAATATTCATATAGGGCTGTACAGGATCCACATCTTACGCATCCTGCTTTGTTTTCACGGGGATTGATGTTGTTGTCTTTTAGGATTTCTGAAGCTTTTCTATAAAGTTTATCCATCCTTTCTGTTTCAGGTGGGTAGCGGTTTTCGAAATGGCTTCCGGGTAATGGATGTAGGGGTGTAAGGAAGGGAACACATCCTTTTTGAGATAGCTCTTTAACTCCGGTTAAAACCGATTCGTCTGTTTCTCCGATCCCAGCAATCATGAATGAACTTACTTGGTTTTCTCCAAATATCCGGACTGCGTGCTCGATATCTTCTATGAATTTTTCCCGCCCGATCTCTGCCTTGCCGGGACAAACCTCCTTCATCAGTTCTTTATCCCATGTTTCTAGATGTAGGCCGATAGTATCGATTCCCGCGGCCTTAAGTTTTTCTAGGTTTTCTTCACCGGGTGGAAGGAGTTGTACGTGTATCTGCATATTAACGTTGTTTTTCACTGTTTTAGCAAGCTCCACCAATCTTTCAACAATATAATCCTCTTTAGGTGGAACACCGGTTGTAACGGTCATGTGAGTTATATCCTCTTTTCTTGCTTCTCTCGCCACTTCTGTAAGTTCATCGATGTTTTTCTCTTTAATAGTGCTCCGATCTTTCAATGTTTCTTCGATAGCACAATACTTACATTGCTTGCCTTCATCAAAGAACCGACATTTCTGGTATATGGTTGTGCCAAGACAGTTCTTTCCATGCATCAAGGCGAGCTTCTTCATTGGCTGGCCCTTACTTGTGGTTTTGTTGTAGTATTCAGGGTTTTTCCGTATTTTAAGCTCCAGTTCTTCTCCATTAAACTCGATGTAATATTTATTGTCTTTTTTTTCCAGTTTGTTTGGCTTGTATCCCTCTGGCCAGTATGAAGGGGCGCAAGCTATATCCCCGTTAGGTAGAACTAAATACTGGCCCGTAGGACCAGCTCCACCTGTTCTACCCTTCTCCGGTAACTCAACCCCCCGTGTTATAAGCTCTGTCTTTAATTCTGCAATCATTTTTCATTAAAAACTACTATCTATATATAATTAAAGGTTCTTACAAATAAACATAAAACATTTTTTAAACGCCTAAATACATCATAAATCGATAATATAGTTTTTTTCAAAAATATAAAATAATGAATAACGATAAAAACAACTAAAACCTATTTAATATACTTAAAATCGGTAGTATATCAATTATACTTCGTTTTAACTAAAATAGTTATATAAAATTTGAATTAGAGTTATTTTTTGGGTTTGGGTAGAGGTGTTTAGGGTTGGAAGTGGTTATATCCGGTTGGTTTTATTGGTTTATCGCCGTATGTGACTTTTTTTTCTTTATTTGTTTTACCTATTATTGTAGCGTTTTTTGGTATTTTGTTTGGTTTTTTGGTTGTGAATAGTATTTCGTAGTCTCCACCGATGTCGATTAGTTCTTTTATTGTTATATCGTTTTTTAGTGCGGTTTTCTTTATTTTTTTGTTGATTGGGATTTTTTTGGGGTTTAGTGTTATTCCGATTTTGCTTGATTTTGCTAGTTGTATGGTTGATGTTAGTAGGCCGTCGCTGACGTCTATTGCTGCTGTTCCTCCGGATTGTGATATTTGTTTTCCTTCTTTGATTCTTGGTTTTGGTTTGAATAGTTTTTTTAGGGCTTTTTCTCTTGTTTTTTTGGGTATAGTTAGGTTTTTGGTTATTATTTTGGTGGCTAGTCCTGTTGTACCGATTTCACCTGTGACTCCAACGTATTCACCGGAACTTGCTCCATTTCTGTAGAGGGTGTTTTTTGGTGGTTTGCCTATTATTGAACAGTCTATGACGATTTCTTTGTGTTGGCATAGGTCGCCTCCGACTATGTAGGAGTTGTGTTGGGTGCTGCAGTTGTTCATTCCCTCTATGAGTTTTTTGAGTTTTTTTTCTGTTATGTCTGGTGTTGCTATAGAGCTTGTTAGGTATAATGGGTTTCCGCCCATTGCTGCGATGTCGGAGAGGTTTACTGCGACTGCGCTCCAACCTATGTTGTGGTAGGAGATTTCTTTGGGGAGGTGTCTTGTCCGTGTTAGCATGTCGCTGGCAAATAATAATCGGTCGTTGTCGTTGGTTTTTATTACTGCACAGTCGTCTTCTCCCGGCCCTGCTATGATTTTGGAGCTATCTTTATCGAGTATTTTGGTTATTTTTTCTATAGCTCCTCTTTCACCTATGTTGCTTAGCCTCATTATTTTTTTATGGTGTTAGTCTGTTTCTGTCTCTTGGGAAGAGTGTTACTTCTCTTATGTTCTTTTTGCCTGTAAGAGCCATTAACAGTCTTTCTGCCCCGACACCCCAGCCTGCGTGTGGTGGCATTCCATACCTGAATGCGTTTAGGTAGAATTCGAAGTCTTCTGGATCTAGGTCTTGGTTTAGCATTCTTTTTTCAAGCAATTTTATTTTATGAACTCGCTGTGCTCCTGAGGATAACTCGAATCTTGGATGCATTAGGTCGAATGCACGGCTTAACTCTTGGTTTTCTGGTTCTGGTAATGCGTAGAATGGTTTTATCTCGCTTGGCCAATCTACTATGTAATAGTATGTGCCTATTTCTTCACCAACAGCTTTCTCTCCAGCTGTAGGTATGTCGTCTCCCCAAACAACTTCGACTCCGTGGTCTCCGGCTATATCGATTGCTTCTTCATACTTAATTCTCTCGAACGGTGTTTCTGGAACTATTAGGTTGTGTTCAAGTGCTCTCAATTCAGATTGACACCGTTCTTCAACGTTTTTGGTGACGTGATGTATCATTTCTTCAAGTAACTTCATAACATCGTTGTGGTCTGAAAAAGCTGACTCGATATCGATCGATATTGATTCGTTTAGATGTCGGTTTGTGTCGTGTTCTTCTGCTCTGAATATAGGGCCTATTTCATATACTTTGTCGAGGCCGCTGGCCATCATTATTTGTTTGAATAGTTGTGGGCTTTGGTTTAGGAATGCTTCTTTCTCGAAGTAGGAGATTGGGAATAGGTCTGTTCCTCCTTCTGTTGCTGTGGCCACCATTTTTGGTGTTGTTATCTCGATGTATCCCTGGCTTTCAAGGTAGTTTCTGACCTCTGTAAGTGCGACGCTCCGGATTTTGAATATAGCGTTTATTTCTGGCTTACGTAGATCCATGTATCGAGAGTTTAGTCTTGTGTCAAGTTCTGCATTTACTTTACCAGATACATCCATTGGTAATGGTGTTTTTGATTCAGAAAGTATCTTCATGTCGTTTGGAATTAACTCGAAGTTTCCAGGCGCTCTCTCGTCTTTCTGGATGTTTCCACGAACCATTACGACACTTTCCCGTACGAGTGAGGTCATTTTTTCGGCAAGTTCTTCAGGAACTTTTTTCTTAGGTATAGTTATCTGGGCTTTACCTTCTCTATCTCGTAAAACAACGAAGGCTACTCCACCGAGGTCTCTAACCTCATGGATCCAGCCAGCGACAACTACTTCACTCCCCTCCATCTCGGGTGTTATCTCTCCACTGTAATGTGTTCTTCTCCAGTCTTTCATATCTTCCAAATCTAATCCTCCAGTCTTGTTTCTATTGAATAAGCGTGGGCTTCAAGGCCCTCTATCTCGGCCATCCTTTTAGCAATGTCTGCCACTTTATTCAATCCTTCCCTACCTACTATCTGTACAGAACTTGTCTTCATGAAATCTTTTGTTCCTAGGCCTGAGTGAACTTTTGCTTGACCACCTGTTGGGAGCACGTGGTTACATCCGGTTGCGTAGTCACCAACCGCTACAGGCGCATAACTACCTATAAATATAGCTCCTGCGTGTTTTATTTCTCTAAGCACTTTCAATGGGTTTTCTACAACTATCTCTAGGTGTTCTGGCCCTAATTCATTTGAAAAACTTGTTAGGTCGTTTAGATCTCCAACTACAATCATTGATTTCTTTAGTGATTTTTTGATTATTTCTTCACGATCCCTATCGCCAACCATTTTTCCTATCTCTTTATTTACTTTCTCTCCAAATTCATGGGAGTTTGTTGCCAATAAAGCGAGTGAGTTGGGGTCGTGTTCTGCTTGGGCAAGTAGGTCTATAGCTATCTGTTTTGGGTTGGCTGAATCATCGGCGATAATCAATACTTCAGAAGGGCCTGCAGGGAAATCAATTTCTGTTGTACCTCTAACAAGCATTTTAGCGGCAGTGACATAGGCATTACCAGGCCCAACTATCTTGTCAACTGGAACAACAGTTTCCGTTCCGAAAGCTAGTGACCCAATTGCTTGCACACCACCGATTCTATATACTACATCTGCACCAGCTATGTCACAAGCAACTAAGGTATATGGATTTATCTCCCCTTCCTGGCTGGGTGGTGTGCATACCGATATCCATTCAACTCCAGCTACTTTTGCTGGAACCACAGTCATTAAAGCGCTTGATGGATATGCAGCTTTACCTCCAGGTACGTAAGCTCCAACAGCCTCTAAGGGATCTGTTTTAACCCCTAACTGCATTCCATTAAAATCATTGAGCTTTAGGCTGTCTGGTTTTGTATAACTATGAAACCTCCTGATATTCTCACTAGCTCTCCTTATAGTTTTTATGTCTTTGTCTGGAACCAATTCATATGCCCGTTCCACAGCGTAATCATCGACTAATAAGTCATCTTGATCTAGATCGGCATTATCGAATCGGGATGTATATCTTAATACAGATAGGTCTCCATTGTCCTTAACGTCTTCAAGTATCTCAGATACAGGCTCTATTTTATCTAAAACCTCTTCCTCCTGTTTCCTAGCTATCTCCCTCACGTCATAAACATCGAGTTCACTATAATCAATTATCTCCAACAAATCCACCCCTCATAATTTCCTCCATTTTACGTAAATTCTCTTCATTATCAAAACTCTTGTATACATCGATTCCAAAAGAACCGTCCTCCTCAACCCTCATCCAATACTTATTAAAGTTCTTCAAAACACGAACAACATTATCAACAATACTTATATCAGCAGTTTTACTGGTCCTTGAAAGAGGATTAAGATCTATCGAGATAACAGTCTTCCCCATCTCCCTTAATGCCTGAACCCGATCCCCATCTTCAAGAGGAACAAGAACTGTATCAGCCGAATAAATACCTTCCTCAGAAACATAAGCCCTATCATGAGATAAGTCATTTATCAACATATCTGTATCCTCACCCAACACATCAATAACACCATGTTCCCTCAAAAAACTAATAATCTTTTTAACCCTCTCCTCACTCCTATGAAACAAATTAACTTCAACCTTAATCCCACGCCTAGATAACTCACCAACCAAATCAGGAACAACAGCAGCAACATTCCCATTCACAGACAAAACAGGGTTCTCAGAACGATACATACAATGCACAGCAGCTAAAGTAGCTCTATCCGCCCACTCAACAGTTTCTTCACCCAACAAATAATCAAAAGCCTCACCACGGCCATGAGCAATCAAACCAGCTTCAACAACCAAACCCATCTCAAAACCCCTAACCAAACGCTCCCTCAACAACAAAGACTCATACCTAGGATGATCCTCAGGAACAGACAAAATAAAAACCTCCACAAAACAACCTTAAATTCCATCCAACACAACAATAACCTTACGGAAAAACCCACATATAGAGATATAGTTTACAACTTTATTTCTAATTCATCTCCTCTCTCCACATCCAAATTTTTTCTAGCACTTCCTTGATTAACAGATACCTCAAGAAATCCATGACTACCAGTAGTCAACAAAACTGAACCAATATCAACCTCACCATAACAACGCTTATAAGGCATCTCGAAACCATCAATAATAACGGTGTCCCCAAAACCTAACCCATCCACTTCTTTAGAAGGAATATTAGTTATTACGTTTCCAAAACCATCTATATTAATAACACAACCCCTCAAAACATTATCTACCTGACTCCAATCCCCAAAACCAAGATCCACAAAATCATTCGTTTCAGACCCAATATCACATAAATCAACACCAGTTGTAAGCCAAGCCCCAACAGGAGAGAATACATCACGTCCATGAAATGTATTGGAAACAGACTCTAAAGTATAATTTTCGTTTTCAATAACATATACCTCGAACTCTCCTAAAAACCTAGCTGCAGGAATAAACAACCCATTATCAGGCCCAACAAAATATTGACCCCCTGCCTTAACAACAATACCTTCTCTATCGGTTCCTACACCAGGATCCACAACCCCAACATGAACGGTGCCAGATGGAAAATAATTAACTGCAGTCCGATATACATACGCCCCCTTCACTATATCTTGACGCGGAATTGTATGAGTAATATCAACCAACCTACAACCAGTTATCCCAGAAGCAACAGCCTTCATAACCCCAGGATATCCATCCACACTGCCAAAATCAGATAAAAAAGTCAACATACAAAACTAGGTATATACAAAACAACTTAACATTTACCAAACACCCAGAAAAAATAATGGCCTAAAAACTGGAAGTCAGTTAAAAAACTATAAAAACGACAATACCACAACTAATGCTATTATAGATAGAACTAGACCTATCCATAACCCAAGATAAGGTATCAATACCTTATGCAACGTCCATTTACTGCATTTGGAGCATTTTTCATATGTATGAGTGAATAACTGTAGCCGTGTCTTCAAGAACTTCGTCTCATATTCCGCTCCACAACTATTACACCTGACCTTCTTCAAACCACTAAATCTACAGAGATAGCAGGCAGAGTGCCACGGGGCTTGATCCCGTGGGTGAATGCCGTCACGATATGACAAAAGTTTAAGTTTCTGGAGACATAACGGACAGATAACAACTAGAAATCATCTCTCAAAGTATGGAATTGAAGACCTCAATTCCTTCGCTGGTCGTTCGACAGTTTGGAAATGCGACTCCTCTCAAAACCGTCCATTGGGCGTGAGACGGGTGTTGTCGTGTCGTGGTGGAGCGACAGACCCTCACGGACGCTGTGGTGCGTTCGGGTGTTAATTCCAGCCGACCCATCTGGGGAGGTCGAGGGGAATTAAATTCGCCTGCGATGGCTGTGCAAGCCTAGACGGCGAAGCCTCGGGGCTTGACCCCGAGGTACTTCACTCAAAAAACACCAATTAAATCCCTTTTTCACATCACTAGAAATAAAGGAGACATAAAGGAGACATAGAGGAAACATAAATCTGGCTTAAAATAAGGGTTGTTATACTCAACCTACATCTCAGTTTTCGATAACCATCCCTGAAACAATATTAATTTGGGTATTGAATAGAACCCATGCCCCATTATGAGTGGGGTTTCCTGGGGGTTTTATCTTACTTTTGAGCCATATACGTTTTTTAAGATAGTTTTTGCTTCATTTAGATCCATGGTTTCGTTTAATATCAATTTATATTTCTTTGAATCGGTTTTTATCATTATTTTTACTTTGGTTTCTGGAAATTCCTGTCTGTTGACTGTATATTTTTTTATTTTTATTTTTTGGACCGAGTTATTATCGATCGAGAAATTTTTTTCACTCTCGTTTAGAACTTCGTTTAGAGTCATATCTCTGTATTTTTTGTGATGGTTAAAGTGAGCATTCATCTGGTTTTTCACTTTATCCATACGGCCACCACCTTTTTCTTCAACATCTTGTCTCGCGTTTTTTGCATGTTGTTTTAATATCGTGGATGTTACACGAGCGAAAACTGTTTTATCTTGTGTTAAAACAAGTGTGTAAGGCTTACTAAAAATAAAGCCCTTCATATCTACGGGTATTGAGCCTAAATACCCTTCATTTGGTTTTGTTTCCATAGATTTTGCCATTTTAATTCAAAAATGCATAAAAGGCCATTAAAACATTTTAATGTCAAAAATGCATTCCTCAAGTAATAGGTTGGCAGCTAGACTATATAACACTTTTTAAACCAATTTTTATAAGATATAGAGTGATTTAAACCAATTTTTTAGTCTCATAACCTAGTTTGGAGTTCTATATCTCTATTTGTTAAGTTAGATTTAGGAAATTTATGGTTTTTTGGGCAAATAAATCTCTTCGAACGAAAGTAATATTAGGTTGTAGGTCTTTGGATATGAAGAGCCGGCTTTAGTTTAATGGTTGGTTGTTGGAGGGGAATATTTAAAGTATTATCAAGAAAATATGATTCTGCCTCCCGAGGTAGTTAGTTAGAGGCATCTTGTTGTTGCTCCGATAGTGTAGTCCGGCCAATCATCTTGGCCTTTCGAGCCGAGGACCGGGGTTCAAATCCCCGTCGGAGCATTATAAAATAAGGTATGGCTTTATTGAAGTGTTTTCGTTTGAATCTGGTTTTTTTATTTTTCTGTTTCTTTGGTTTTTTGAGGACTGGTTGTTGTTTTTAATTTGATGTTTTAATGTTTACAGTTTTGTATTGATGTTTGAGGATTTTAGTTAATTTATTTTGGCTTGTGTTTAATATTGCAATCGCTTTATTAGTTTTTGAATAGAATTGAGGTATAGGTTTTTGGTTTTCTGGGGGTTTATTTAGTTTTATGGTGGTAGGTGTGTATGGATATTGATAATGTTTTTTTTGAGGTCTGGCTTGTTTTTTTGGTTGGTTTTGGTGGTTTTTTTGGTGCATGTATCAGGTATCTATTTGATTTTTGGTTTGGTTGTTTATTGTCAACTTTGTTGGTTAATTCATTGGGCAGTTTTTTACTTGGCTTGGTGGTTTTTTACTCTATAGTCCAGAGGAATCTATCAGAGGGGTTTGTTGCATTGGTTGCTACAGGTGTTTTATCTTCTTTTACCACTTACAGTACATTTGCTTTACAGAGTTTTACCAGCAGTCCATTGATTATGTTTTTAAATATTATCGGGAATTATGGTTTTGGGTTGTTAGGGGCCTACCTTGGTAGTGTTTTTGTTAATCGTTTTGTTGGTGATGTTTAATGGAGTGGTTGTTTGTGGGTTTCGGTGGAGTTGTTGGGGCTGTAGCTAGATATTTAGTTTATCGTTTTTTTAAACAGGAGAAGAGTCCAAAAGGAACTTTGTTGGTTAATTCGTTGGGTAGTTTTTTTCTTGGTTTAGTTGTATTTATTGGTCTTTCTGGTGATATAGCTCTGTTTTTTGGTGTTGGAGTTGCGGGGTCTTTCACAACCTTCTCATCAATGTCTGTTGAGACTGTTAGGATAGGGGAGGAAGGTGGTTGGTGGCCTGCTTTTATTAATGGTTTTTTAAATTTATTTTTTAGTGGAATTGCGTTATTAACGGCCTATTTAATCGTTTTATATCTTTAAGTTGAGTTTAATAGTATAGGGAGGCTGTTTACTCAGGGTTTTTGGTTTGTGTGGTGGTGTTAGATTGGTTGGTGTGGGAGAGGTTAATTGGTTTCGGATTTGGTTGCTGGCTTTAATGTGGTTTTATTTAAGTTTTTCTATGGTTGGGGGTTGTGTTTGTTGGTTTATATGTTGTGTTTTTGGTTTGTTGGAGTGTGTTGGTTTGTTTTTGTGTTTTTTCCGTTTGTTTTTATATGGTTTGTTTGTTATAATGTTATGTTGAGGGTTTGTGTGGTTTGATGTGTTTTGAATTATGGAATTGAGAATGGTTATTATGAAGAAGAAGCTTGATTCTTGGACTTTGTCTGTTCGTGATCTTTATTATTTGAAGGATGATACGCCTCTTGATGTTGTCTCTGTTGCTAGGGATGGGGTTGTTGTTATTGGCCGTAATGCTGATATAGATTATATTGAGAGGAGTATTGTTCAGAGTAATGGGGATAGGTTGTATGGTGAGTGTGAGGGCTCTCCAGATTGGATGGATAGTTTGAGGAATGGTGAGGGGGTTATGGATTGGGAGCAGCGGACGAGTTATTCTGAGCGTCTTGGGGAGTATTATTCTGAGTCTTATAGTTTTAGTATGGTTGAGGTTGAGTCGTTGGTGAGTTTTTGTGAGGAGCATGAGTTGAGTTTTTGGATTAGGACTCTTGAGAAGAACCGTAATCGGATTTTGATTACCGTTAAAAAACCTTAATGAGAAATCCGATTGTCTTTGGGGGTTTGGTTTAGATTAGTTCGATTTTTTGTCCGATGTTTTTTTGTTTGGCTTTTTGGTAGATTTTCCATCCGGATGCTATGTCTTGGACTGCGAGTCCGGTTGAATCGAATATTGTGATTTCTTTTGGGTTTGTTCTTCCGGTTTTTGTTTGGTTTACTATTTTGCCTATGTCTGAATGTATGTCTTTTTTGTTGTATTCTTTGTTTGTTATTGGTACGTTTACTTCTCCTCCGTGTATTGCTGGTTTGTAGTCGTCTACAACTACTTTTGATTTTTTTAGCAATTTTGTTTCTAGTTCTTGTTTTCCTTCTGCGTCTGCGCCTATTGCGTTTATGTGTGTTCCGGGGGATATCCAACTTGCTTTTACAATTGGTTTTCTTACTGGTGTTGTTGTGATTACTATATCTGTGTCTTTTACGGCTTCTTTGGTTGTTTTGCAGACTTTTGTTTTATGGTTTAGGTCTTTTATTTGTTTTAATAGGTTTTCTGTTGCTTCGCTTGAGACGTCGTGTATTTTAACTTCTTTTATGTCTCTAACTGTGTTTACTGCTCTTAGTTGTGTTTCGGCTTGAACTCCAGCTCCAACAAGCCCTACTGTATCTGAATCTTTTCGTGATAGATATTTTGTAGCTACACCACCTGCTGCTCCTGTTCGGTATGCTGTTAACTCTGTTGCGTCCATTATGCAGTAGGGATATCCTGTTTCTGTATCAACCAAAATTAATACGGCCATTACTGTGGGATATTCCTTGTTTTCTGGGTGGGAGTTAACCAGTTTGCATCCGGCTATCTCTTCTTCTTCAAGGTATCCTGGCATTGTCCTGTAATCACCGTTATGTTTATTGAAATATAGGTATGCTTTAGGCGGCATCTGAATTTTTTCGTTTCCAAATTGCTTGAAGGCTGATTCAACTGCCTCTATGATATCTTCTATCTCTATTATCTCTTCAACATCTGATTTAGATAGTTTAAGGGTTGTAAGTTTGTTTTCCATTTAGATTCCCTACCTTTTTTTAATTATAGTTGGTTGAGTGTGGTTTATTCAGGTTTTTGTTGTTTTGTTTTTTGGTAATATTTTGTCTAGATTTATGTTTTGTTCGATTAGGTCAGCGGCTTTATCTATTGGTGAGTCTTTTTGTTGGTTTTGGGTTGGTTTTGTTTTACCACTAATGGTGTATAGTTGGTTTATAAGTGTGTTTTTAATTACTTGGTTTTCGAATAAACCATGTATGTATGTTCCGAGCACCATGTTTTGTTCTGCACTTCCTTTTTCTAGTGGTTGGTTTAGGTTGTTTAGGTGTTTTGTTCGACCCATATGTATTTCATATCCCCGTACCATGCCTTCTGAGCCTTTTAACAAGCCTTTATCTATTTTTATTTTGAAGTTGACTTCCTTGACTTTTTTGTCTAACCTGAATTCGGTTTCGGTTGGAAGTAGTTTCAGGCCCTCTATCTCTTTTTCTGAACCGGTTCCTTCTATATCTGCGTTTATTATTGTTTCTCCCAGCATTTGGTATCCACCACAGATTCCGATTATGGGTCCATTGAATTTTTTTATTTCTTTATCTAGACCGGTTTTTTTAAGGGCTTTCAGGTCGTTTACGGTGTTTTTTGTTCCAGGAAGTATTATTAGGTCTATATTGTTTGGTATTTTTTGGTTTAGAGGTAGGTATGTTGTTTTTATTCCAGGGGTTTGGGTTAGGGGTTGGAAATCGGTGAAGTTAGATATTCTTGGTAGCCTTACAACTCCGATATTTATTGTCTCGCTTGGTTTTGTATCGTCTTCTCCGAAAACAGTTTTCTCACCTATAGGTGGGAGGGATACGCTGTCCTCTTCAGGCAGTCCAGGATCTTCATAGGGTATCACTCCTAATACGGGGATGTCTGTTAGTTCTTCAAGTTCTTTTATACCTGGCTCAAGTATTTCTCTCTGTCCCCTGAACTTTGTTATTATAAACCCAATGACTTTCTGTCTTACGTCTTCCGGCATCAACTCTATTGTCCCATAGAGACTTGCGAACGCTCCACCACGCTCAATATCGCTTATTAAGAGTATGTCTGCGTCTGTAAATCTAGCGGTTTCTATATTTGCCAGGTCTCGGTGGTGTAGGTTGATCTCTCCAATGCTCCCTGCACCTTCACATATAATTACGTCGTGTTTGCTGGCTAGACGTTTATATGCTTTTTCAGCTGTTTTTCGAGCAGTATGCCAGTAATTATCGTAATATTTTGTCGCTTCGTAGTGGTCAACTGCTTCTCCATCTAAAATCAACTGGCTTTCACCATCTCCTCTTGGTTTTAACAAAACTGGATTCATATCTGTGTTTGGAGGGATTCCAGCCGCTCTTGCTTGAACATATTGAGAAATCCCAATCTCCCCCCAACCATTTGAATTAGGAGATGGAACCGCTCGAGCGTTATTAGACATATTCTGTGCTTTATAGGGCGCTACTGAAACTTTTCTTCGGTTTAAAACCCTACAGAGCCCTGCAACAACTGTGCTTTTACCAGCATGACTCGATGTTGCTACAACCAATACAGTTTGACTTGCCATAAAAAACCAACAAATTTTTTTATCTCACTTCAGGTGGAGGTCACTTCACCCATGGATTACGTTGGTAAGGTTTGAAACAGCACCTTTAACATCATCTATCTCTTCAACAAGAGTTCCGGTAACCACTATGTCAGCACCGGCTTCAACAACCGATTTAGCATGTTTGGGAGACCTTATCCCACCACCAACAATAACTTTAGAGTTCGTTTTTTGACTTACAGCCCCAACCATCTCCGGTGGTATATGTTCACTGGCCCCGGAACCTGCTTCAAGATATGTATAATCCATACCCATATACTCTCCAGCAAGTGAATAAGAAACAGCTATCTCTGGTTTCTCCCTAGGAACAGGCCTAGCATCACTTATATATCCAACCGTACCACCCGGCTCAACAACTATATAAGCCATAGATAATGGTTTAAGACCAAGTTTCTTAACGATAGGAGCTCCACGCATCTGCATACCAGTGATATACATTGGGTTGCGGGAGTTCAATAAACTCATAAAGAAAACGGCGTCAGCCCTACCTGTAAGACCCGAAGTATCCTGTGGGAACAATATAACCGGTAAATCAACATTCTTTTTGATATGTTTCACCGTCTGATCGACAACCGCTTGACCACTAACTGTGGAGCCACCAACCATAATACCATCGGTACCACCCGCACTGGCCTCACTAACTATCTCACCAGCCTCCACCGGGTCCTGTTCATCAGGATCTATCAGAGTTAAATGAATCCCTGACTCACCGCCAAAGATCCTGTCTCCAATCATCCTCTACCTTCTTTAGATTTAATTCTAAGGCCTTTGTAACCACATTTCCGACATTTAACCGATTTCTTAGGGTTCCTAGCATTACACTTCATACATATCTTAACGCCAAACAAACTATCTTCAGCTTCTGGAAATCTTGCCATAAATAACACCAAAGTTTCTATCTAAAATAATAAACTAACTGCCTAATATAATTAATCAGATTAATTTATAGATATATCCCCTAAAAACCAAAAAAATTGTTGTAAACCACCCTTTATAATACAAAAAACACACTACTTTAATATTTAGAGTTAGGATGGAAGTTAAGTCTACATACTTCCGTCTATAATTAGAGAGGGTCAAAGATTATGAATGAAATAAAACTAAAAGAGTTTGGTGATATCCGGGTAGGACATGCTGGCTCTAAAAAACATGCAACGGGATGTACAGTTTTTCTATTTCCAGAGGGCTGTAAAGCAGGTGTTTCTGTAAGAGGAGGATCCCCCGGCACAAAAGGCACATCCCTTTTAAAGCCAACTTCTGCAAACTATGACGTAAACGCCATAGTTATGACAGGCGGCAGTAGTTACGGCCTTGAATCTGTAACTGGTGTAATGAAAGTTCTCGAGAAACGTGAGATAGGTCTTAACGTCGGCAATGCACATGTCCCAATAGTACCCGCAGCAGTGATACTTGACCTCGGAATCGGTAGTTCCAATATAAGACCAGACCGAGAAATGGGTATCAAAGCCATCGATAATGCCAGCCAAGAAATAGAAAGCGGTTGTGTAGGAGTCGGAGAAGGAGCAACAGTCGGTAAGTTATTAGGTATGGAGCACGCGATGAAAGGAGGATTTGGATACCATTTGGTTGAAGAAAACGATGTAAAAGTCGGTGCATTCACAGCAGTAAACGCTGCAGGAAACATAATAAACCCAAAAACAGGAGAAAAGGTAGCCGGAGCCCAAATCGATGGAGAAATAATAGGACTAAACCAACTATCAGACAAAATAAATAATAAAAAACTGTTAGGGACAAACACAACAATAAGCACAGTGATAACAAACGCCAAACTCAATCGAAGAAAACTATGTCGACTAGCATCAACTTCACACGATGGATACGCAAGAACAATCCAACCAAGCCACATGCTCCCAGATGGAGACACAATATTCACAGTATCAACAGGAAACAAAAAAACAAAACTCGATTACGTAGGAATTTTAGCAACCCACTGCATAGAAAAATCAATAATAAACGCAGTTGAAAAAGCAGAAAAAACCGACGGAACACCATCAACAAATGAAATAAAAAACAAATAAACCCACAAACAAACCTCTAACCAAAAAACCCCAACAACACTCCCCAAAACAACTATAGATCATCCATCAAAAAACCCAAACCAACTCTAAATCCCACAAACCAAATAAAATAGTTATCTAAACCAGAACTTAAAAACCCCCTCTATCTTTAGGCAGGACCCCCACCTCACATCAACATTAACTTTTGTGAGAGTTTGAAAGAGCAGTAAGTCCTCTCATCTTTAAGGAGAGGATGATGTCAGAGAGACCACTCCCCAACATCTCTAAAACAGAGAAAGTGGTGGTTCTACCTATCTTCATTTAAACCGATTGGAAATCAATAGATAATCCATAAAGTTATTGGTGAACGTCAGGCTCCACTAAAACTATGAGATAAATTTAATTGATCGATGAACTGGATTAGATAATTATATTCTCTGGAAACACTTTTTTTTGAATTATCTCTATTCGTGATATATGTTAATTGATTGCTCTTTGTTTGAATCCCCATATTCCGATTGGTACAAATATAGCTATGCTTATTATTAATCCTATTATGCAGGCTATTAGGGGTAGGCCTGCTGTTTCTGGTGCTATGAAAACTCTGATTGATTCGCTGACGTATGTGAGTGGTATTCCGAATGTGAAGTAATATAATATTTCACTTATTTCTCTAACCATGTCTACGGGGTAGAAAGTTGCTCCGAGAAACATCATTGGCATTGTTATTAGAAACATTATTTCGAACATGATTTCGGGTGGTTCGA
This sequence comes from Methanonatronarchaeum sp. AMET-Sl, assembly GCF_029854155.1. Classification (NCBI taxonomy): domain Archaea; kingdom Methanobacteriati; phylum Methanobacteriota; class Methanonatronarchaeia; order Methanonatronarchaeales; family Methanonatronarchaeaceae; genus Methanonatronarchaeum; species Methanonatronarchaeum sp. AMET-Sl. Next base: position 464,943 of record NZ_CP122958.1, read on the forward strand.
AATAACTGCCTATTCCAAGCCCCATTCCTCCGAAAATGATTCCGGTGGCCATAAATATGATTATTAGTACTATTAGTGAAGTGAGTGTTAGTGTGAAGGTTTCTGGAAACAGTATTATTGCGAGGATTAATACTGCTAGTCCGGAGAAGACTCCTTGGAACATTCCGTAAATGATTTTTTCTAGTGCGAGGCTCGCCATTGTTAGTGGTAGTAGTATGTGTGCTCTTATTTCTTGGTTGTGGTCAAAACTTATGCCTATCTCTCCGCCAACGCTTCGCATTGCCCCTAACATAGCGGTCATAGCTATTATACCTGGCACCAAGATCTCGATGTAATCAATCATGAATACATCTAGTTGGGGTAGTAATAAACCAAATACAATTAGAAAGAACATTGGTTGGCCTAAAATCCTCATTAGGTTGCCCCGGATGTCTTTCCGGAAGACCATTAGGTCTCGTATAAAAACTGCGTAAGCAGCTCTGAAACTCCATTTAAATTCGTTGAGGTCTATTTTTAATTCCTCCAAATCAATCGATTTAAACTCTAAGAATAGTGTTTAGTTTTTTTTGACTCGAATCTATTGTTTATTGGATTTATATTGGGTTTTATCTGTTGTATGGTGTTGTAGGTCTATTTCTGTTGGTTGTTTTTGTGGTTTACTCGAGTTTTTCGCCTGTTAGGCTGATGAAGACATCTTCTAGTGTTGGTTTCCGTATGTCTAGTGAACGTATGGATATGCCTGTTGTTTTTATTTTGTCCATGACGATTGGACTGAGTTCTTCACCTTTTTCTGCGTAGATATGTAGTTCCATTGTTCGGGCTCCTTCGATTGTTTTTATTTCTTTCACTCCCTTGATTTGTTTGAGTTTTTCGATTAGTTCTGGATATACGTCGTCTAAACCTACTTTAATAACGTTTTCTGCTGGCCCTTTTTTCTTTAGGTTTGTAGGGCTGTCTAGACCAACTATCTTTCCTTCGCTCATTATGGCTACTCTGTCGCATAAGGCATCAGCTTCTTCCATGTAGTGGGTGGTTAACAACATTGTTTTTCCTTGTTTATTCAATTCGATTATTTTCTGCCATATAGCTCGTCTTGCGTGGGGGTCAAGCCCCATTGTGGGTTCGTCAAGAAAGATTATGTCGGGTTCATGGATTAATGCACGTGCGATAAGCAATCTCTGCAACATACCTCCGGAATATTTCTTTATGTTGTCATCTGCCCTTTCATGTAACCCAACCATTCGGAGCACATCATCGATTTTCTCTCTTCTGTTTTGAACTCCATAGGCTCTGGCCATTATTGAGATGTTTTCTCTGCCAGAAAGTTTTTTATCGAGGCTTCGGTGTTGAGGCACGACCCCTATTTTCATTTTAACTCCCAGGGGGTTTTTAGTTACATCTAAACCGGATACTAATGCCTTACCTTCAGTTGGACGGATCTCGGTGGTAAGCATTCCAATTGTAGTTGTTTTACCGGCTCCATTAGGCCCCAACAAACCAAATATCTCTCCATCATCGACTTTAAACGAAATATCGTCTACAGCGTGGATATTTCCATACCGTTTACTTAAATTATTGACTTCAATCAAAAATACTCACCAAACATTTTTTTATAAAAATAATTAGTTATAACCGAATATTTTTTATTTAAAACTTATTTCAGGTATATTTTTCAATTCATTTAGGTTTTGGATAACATAATCCGGTTTTAATCCCTTATACCTATATTTTTCTCCATTAAAAGAGATTAATATAGATTTGATGCCGTAGTTGTTAGCTCCTGCTACATCATGCTTAAGTGAGTTACCGATGTATGCTTTTGGTTTACAATCTGATTTTTCAACAGCGTACTTAAATATCGTTGGATCTGGTTTAGCGACCCCAACCTCTCCTGAGGTTACTACACAACTGAAATAACTACTTAAACCCAAGCTCTCGACCTTCTCTCTCTGAACCTTTTTAGGGCCATTGGTAACAAGAACCTTTTCATCCTGTATTTTATCCAAAACCTCATCTACACCATTGAATAGATAAAGATTATCTAAAACCTCATAATGGTAGATACGGGATAGACGGCGAATCCGATCAACATCAAAAACCCCTTTTTCCTCAAAAACCTCCTTGAATATAGGGAAACGTGTTTTCAATTTATTATCGATAGTAACTCTGTCATGTGCCCTTAGATAGTCATCTCTATCGATTTCCGGAAGTCCACACCTCTCAAGACACTCAGCAAGTATCTCACTACGAGATTTGCTCACCCCGCATAGAGTCCCATCAAGATCAAACAAAACCGCCATAAAAACCAACAACTACCACTATACCTATAAAGTAATTAGTGTATACCAAAAAAACAAACCTTTTTTTAGATTTTTTTGAGTATAAACTCCTTTTCTAGAGGTCTATAGATGGGTTTTATCTCTGTTTTTAGAAATCTCTTTCAGAAATGAATTCCGCCATACCGATTAAGTATTCTTTGTTTTTAGATTCTGGTAGTGGCTTTAGGTGTCCGATTCCTTGTTTTATCATTTCATCAACTTTTTTTGAGGCATAATCTAGCGAGCCTTCATGCTCTAGAAGTTTTATCGCTGTTTCAACATCGCTTTCTGTTGTTTTTTGACGGGGTTTTTCAAGTATTTTGATAAATTTAGTTGGGTCGTTTGAGTTATTGATATAATGGATTGCCATAAGGCTTCTTTTTCCTTCACGGATGTCGTTTCCGACTTGGCCACCACGTCCCTTGCCTTCCTGGAAATCTAGTAAGTCATCAGCTATTTGGAAGGCGTAACCTATTTTTTCTCCATATTTCCGGACTTCCGTACTAACATCTTCGGAGGCTCCGGCTATTAAAGCACCGCCATAAACACTACCGCTTATCAATGCACCAGTCTTTTTAGATATCATCTTCATGTAATCTTCTTCAGTGATATCGAGTTTTTCACGTGAGTTTATATCCATTGCTTGGCCTTCGGTTAATTCTGTAACTACGTGGGAAAGTAACTTCATTAATTTGAAGTTTTTTTGGTCGGATAGCCCTACTTCTTCTCCTCTTGAAGCAGAGACAAATGCCTTTGCAAACATACCATCACCGACATTTATAGCGCGGGGTATACCTATACGTTTCCAGACTGTTGGGTGGTCCCGCCTATATTCATCTCGGTCTTGGATATCATCATGTATTAAAGAAAAATTATGAATAATCTCTATTGCAGCAGCATACGGTAATGCCTCTTTTTTAGTTCCCCCAAGCGCTTCACAGGTCAGTATACATAGACCTGGTCTCCAACGCTTTCCCCCAGTATTGAGGTGATAATGCACTTCATCATAGAGATGATTGATTTCGTGGTTTTTTGGAATAACTTTCCTTATCTCTTCATCGACAACTGGCTTCAATTCCTTTATCCGTTTCCAAACTCCTTCAGTATCCATAGTATCTCCAACAATCAATTATATCTTGCTTAATAAGGCAGCGATATCCAGCACCACCAAAAGAAAAACGGGCTCTAGAGAAGTTTTTGAGGGTCATCACAACTCTAACTCTATTTCTCGGGTGAAGTTGCCACAACACCACTACCCCCTAAATCCCTGAAATATTTTCAAAACACACCTACCGATTCTTTCATCCAAAGTTGTTTGTGGACATGTTTTGATGAATCAGACTTCTACTGCTATACCAAACTTACATTTATCGATTTTTATATCTTACTCCCAAGGCTGTACCACATCCCTATATGAAAGGGATTTTTAGCCTTGAGACAAGAATAAATTAGGTAGGACTGAGTCCTCCATGATTAAAGCCATAAGCTCCCTCCTCGCGATCTCGATAGAGTATAAGTTATTGCTTGGTTTTTTTTAATAAATGTTTTAAGATGGCTTGAATTTTAGGCTTAAAACCCCATTTTTGTACTCCATCTCCATTGATTCACTGTCAACAGGTCTAGGTAAGTTAACTTCCCTAGAATATCTATCTGAATCGCTTTCTGCTTCAATAAGAACCTTATCACCATGGACAGCAATAGAGATATCTTCTTCATTGACTCCAGGAATTTCTGCTGTAACAACTATATTGTCTTCTTTATCGAAAACATCGACCAATGGCTCCCTACCCTTATCACTAACTCGGTCACCAAAACTCCTTACTTCGGGTTCACCAGACTGATCCATACGAATCGAAAAACCAAACCTAAATGGACCCTCCCCGGAAGCACGACGTCGCTCATCAACTGCCTTCCTCAGTTTTTCTTCGTTAACTTCATCTAAATGGGGCCACATCTCCTCAAAAATGTCAACAAAACCCATCTCACCATGATCTCTATCGAAGAAATCTCTCAACATCTTCTCAAACAATTCATCAAAAGGATCTTTATCTCTAGTCATAAGCTTCAACAACAATATTTGCTCTACAAACAAATAAGATATTTCAAAAGAAACTTACGAAAAACCCAGAGATTTGATATGGGTTAGTTTACCTCAAGTCAGCACCCAAACCCCTCTTAGTTAGGGAGAGGAAGATGTCACCTCTATTGAACTACCTTTATCTTCAACCTTCTCCAACTTAACGGTTAATACACCGTTTTCAAGCTCTGCCCTACCCTCATCCTTAACTTTAGAAGGCAGGCGAATCTCTGTTTCAAACTCAAGAGCCCTTCCATCCATCAAGTAGTTAGCAAGTTCTTTATCCCGCCTACCACTTACAACCAACTTCTTACCACTACCTTTAACTCGGACTTCAAGCTCTTCTTTCGAAAAACCAGGAACATCCATAACCAGGATTAAAACCCCGTCCCGTTCATATATATCCGTGAAAGGCAACAAAGAAGATTCTAACTTCCTGTGAATCATACCCAATATCTCAAAATCCTTATCATCCCGTAAATCTTCAATAAAACGCTCTATCCTACCTATAATAAAATCAACTTTATTCAACCAAACCACCCTAACAATATAATATTACCGCCAAACCCATTAATACCTATTAACCATCTAAACTAAACACCTAAAACAGAATTACAAAAAACATTTCCATTTCTTAAATATTTAGTATAGAAACCCGATTCTAACCAAAAAAACTCAATAAATCTATCCAAACAAAAAAACCTCAGCCCGAAAGAAAACACTATATAAAATTAATTTTAACTATCGTGTCAAGAACTCTCATTTCTAACGAGTGCAACAAGTTAGTTAGGGGTTGTTCACATAAAAGAAGTTTATGGTTGATGTTTTTATATAAAGCTGAACAACACGTATATTGCTATAGCGGTAACCAGTATGTTTATGATGAATTTGTAGATTGCGACCTTTGTACCTAGTTTTGGTCCGAAATAAGCGATTTTGTTTGGTAAACTACTTTTGGCAAGGAAAACTGTCATGGAGAATAAACTGCCTACAAGAAGGCCGCCAACGGCGTATATGGGTGTGACGGAGCCATCTGCCAATAACTCTCCTGCAAGTGTTATTGAGCTTGTTACGTCAGCGATTCTTACAACAATAATGGTTGAAACTTCGGGTGGTAGGCCAAAAACCTTTGTAATGGGCTCGATGTAATGGGTGATTTGGTCGAAGAGGTTTAGGGAGATAAGTAGGTTTGCGATTGTGTAGACTATTATAACTCTGGATAGGATTTTTTTTAGTGTTGGTAATGATTCGGTCACGCCGCTCCATGCGACACTCCATTTATCGTTAATCTCATTAAAACTTGTTTCGATACCTAGATCTATTTTATCACCACCACCATCAAGGTATATTGCTCCTAAAATAATACCTATCAAGGTTATTAGGAATGCAATTCCGATTTGAAAGAAGATGTATAGGCCGCCTGCATATAAACCCAGTAGGGGGAGTACAACGGGTAGGTAGAAAGTGGGCATATGACTCAGGTAGCCGAAAAAAGTGCCCGCAATAACTGTGATTATAACTTCCTGTTCTTTAACAACACCATCTTCATAAAAACCAGCTAGCATTGCGTATCCAGCAGGACCGCTTCCAAGCAATGTAGTAATTGTAGCTCCACCCGCTTTAGAGAGGTTGCCCCACCTAATAAAGGGTTTTGAAAGGAAAGCCAGTTTATCGAGTAAACCAAACTTAACCAATATATTAGCTCCAACAATACCTAAGACGATAAAAGGAACAAGCCTTGTAAAGAGAACAACCATCCTCTCAATAAACGGTCCTAAAACCCAATCCATTTGAACACTACAGAATATCTAGAGCCAATACAAAATGATTCTTATTCAAAAAACCAGGATAACGGAGTTAAGGCAATTGATTTATAATTTTGAGTCTATTTTATTCATATTAAGGATGTTTCTTTAATGAGAGGAAAAAAATATGGTAGATATTGAACTCAAAGCCCCAATCTGTGACCATGTTCACAAAATAACCGCCGAAAATGAAGGCGACAACATAGTTATAACAATCGAATCAACATGCAACCAGATAGGAAAACTTGTTGGAGAAAAAATGGTTTTAACCAAGAAAGAAGCAATGGGAATAACAAACAACTCACCATTAAACCAACTAAGAAAAGACTCAGAATCCCAGTGTTTTGTACCCCCCGCAATCGCAACAGCCTGCGGAATTGCAAGCGGAAGAATATCTAAAAGACTCGCACAAAACGTAGAAAACACCAAGATGGAAATAAAAAAAGAAAAAGAGGAATAAAAAAAACAACCACAAAAAACCACCAACCAACCACAACACCCCACCTATAGTTAGTTGTGTTATATATGGAATTTAACGAAAAAGCATTGAAGTATAACAAAGGCGGAAAAATCCAGATCAACGGCAAAGTCACTGTAAAAAACCAAGAAGACCTAAGCCTCGCATACACACCAGGCGTCGCCGAACCATCAAAAGAGATAGCCAGAGATAAAAACAAGGTATACGACTACACCAACAAATCAAACACCGTAGCCGTAATAAGCGATGGCTCAGCCGTCCTAGGATTAGGCGATATAGGGCCAGAAGCATCTATGCCCGTAATGGAAGGAAAATCCCTTCTATTCAAACTATTCGCAGGCATAGACGCATACCCCCTATGCATAAACCAAAAAGACCCAGAAAAAATAACCGAACTCATAAAAGCAACAGAACCAACATACGGAGGAATAAACCTCGAAGACATAACAGCACCAAAATGCTTCGAAATAGAAAAAAAACTCAAGAAAACAATGAACATACCCGTGTTCCACGACGACCAACACGGAACAGCAATAATAGTTTTAGGCGCAGTATACAACGCCCTAGAAATAACCGAAAAAAACCTCAAAGACATAAAAATAGTAGTAAATGGAGCCGGAGCATCAGGAATCGCAATAACAAAAATATTATTAGACGCCGGAGCCCAAAACATCATCCAATGCGACAGCAAAGGAACAATCTACAAAGGCCGAGAAACAAACATGAACAAATACAAAAAACAAATAGCCAACAAAACAAACCCAGAAAACATAAAAGGAAACCTAAAAAAATCAATGAAAAACGCAGACCTATTCATAGGCCTATCAGTCCCAAACGTAGTTAACAAAAAAATGATCCGTAATATGGCCGAAAACCCAATAGTCTTCCCAATGGCCAACCCAGAACCAGAAATATACCCAGAAAAAGCAAAAGAAGCCGGAGCCAAAATAGTAGGATCAGGCCGCAGCGACTACCCCAACCAAATAAACAACGTCCTAGGATTCCCAGGAATATTCAGAGGCGCACTAGACATAAGAGCCCAAGACATAAACGAAGAAATGAAGATCGCCGCAGCAAAAGCACTAGCCGACCTAGCAAAACAACCAATACTAAAAAAACTAAAAAAACAATACCCAGATGAAGACCTAAAAGGATTCAACGAAAACTACATAATACCAAAACCACTCGACCCAAGAGTCGTACCAAAAGTCGCAGAAGCAGTCGCACAAGCCGGAATAAAAACAGGCGTAGCAAGAAAAAAACCAAAACCAGGCCAAATAGAACAAAAAACCAAAAAACTCACCCAAAAAAACAGATTAATATAAAAAAATAACACACAAAACCCTCTAACAAAAAAAGTTGGGAGAAAAAATTGCAAGACAAGGAATACCTAAACATCGAAGATGTAAACACAGTAGGAAAAACAGTACTAGTACGAATAGACGTAAACTCACCAATAGACCCAGCATCCAAAAGAATACTAGACGACAATAGATTCAGATCCCACAAACAAACATTCAACAAACTTAGAAACTCAAAAGTAGTAGTCATAGCACACCAAAGCAGGCCAGGAAGAAACGACTTCACAACCACAGAACAACACGCCAACAAACTAAGCGAAATACTACAAAGACCCGTAGAATACATCGACGACATATTTGGAACCAGAGCAAGACAAAAAATACAAAAAATGGAAACCGGCGACATAATATTCCTAGAAAACGTCAGATTCTACTCCGAAGAAGTATTACAACGAGACCCCCAAACACAAGGAGAAACAATAATAGTAAACAAACTCACACCCTACTTCGACTACTTCATAATGGACGCCTTCGCAGCAGCACACCGATCACAACCCTCAATCGTAGGATTCCCCCAAAAAATACCCTCAATATCAGGCTGCCTAATGGAAAAAGAAATCAAAACACTCCAAAAAATCAAAAAAGAATTCAAAAACACATACTTCGTATTAGGCGGAGTAAAAATAAAAGACAGCATCGACGTAATAAACCACCTACTAGAAAACAAAACAGCAGAAAAAATATTCGTAACAGGAGTAGTAGCAAACACCTTCCTAAAAGCAAAAGGCCACAAAATAGGAAAACCAAACACAGACCTAATAAAAGAAATCTCAGACACAAAACAAATACAACAAGCCAAAAAAATACTCAAAAAACACAAAAACAAAATAGAAACACCAAAAGACGTAGCAATAGAACAAAACGGACAAAGAAAAGACATACCAATAAACAAAATCCCACAAAACAAAATGATCCAAGACATAGGAATAGAAACAATAGCAGACTTCACAGACAAATTCAAAAACTGCCAAGCAATCGTAATGAACGGACCCGCAGGAGTATTCGAAAAACAAAAATTCGCCATCGGAACAAACGAACTAGTCCGAACAGCAGCCGAACTAAACGCATACACAATAATAGGAGGCGGCCACATATGCACCGCAGCCGAAGACGCCTGCACCAAAAAACAATACGACCACATAAGCACCGGCGGCGGAGCACTAATGCAATTCTTCACAAACAAAAAACTCCCAGCCCTACAAGCACTCAAAAACTCAAAACAAAAATTCAAAACCAAATACTAAAACAAAAAAAATAACGCCTCGGTAGCTCAGCTGGCCAGAGCGATGGCTTCGTATCAACCTCCCTACCAAAAGAGAAAAAGCCATATGCCGCGGGTTCAAATCCCGCCCGAGGCTTAAAAGCTCAGGCTTCAAAGCCCCCACTATTTTTATAAAAAAATTATAGAGATTAAGAGTTATACTTGGGGCAGAACTAAACAACCATCCTTCTCATAACCTCCTTTCTCACTAATCCAATCTCTGAACTCTTGGCAAGCCTTTCTACCCAACTCCAAACCATCAAAATATAGATCAAGAATCTCCAAATCAACCCTAAAACCATAACTATCAGTAAGATCCCTAACTATATCATCAAAAAAACCATCAAGACAATAACCCTCAAAAATCAAGTCAACAGCCCGCTCCTCATAAAAAACTCCAAAATTAGACTCATTCTTCCACAACTCACGAACCTCTTCCTTAGACACAGACAAAATATGCTTCTCACCACAACATCTACACTTATATACCGACTTCATACCAAATACTCTCAAAACCAACAATAATAAATATTACGCTAATAATAACGCAAAAACACCACAAAAACAACAATAAAACCAAAATTAAAAAAAATAATGACCAAAAACCCAACCAAAAAATACAACCCTAAAAAAGAGCCCAACACAAAATTATAATTAATTTCAATTAATCTGTAGTGCCTAAAAACCAAAAAAAATAAAAAATAAAATAGCTGGGTTATCTCTCTAGCCGTAGTTTATCAAACTCCATCAACAACCTATCCTTGTTCTCATCAACATACCTATGAGCTTTTTCTGGACTATCAAACTTCTTAATTGTCTTGTATCGCCATTCATCCTTAGTTTTTGCTTGCAATTCTACAGGTTCGCCTAATACCTCCTTCAAACTAAGAGGAGCACCAATCTCCCTAGCCCTCCTTTTAAACCTACGGCCATGCCCACTAACCTCCAGATGTAATGCCTCATGCCTCAACACCAAATCCTGCTGCTCCCCAGACAAACCACCCCAAACCTCCGGATTAATCTCAAGCCAGGTCATACCACCTGCAGATTTAAAGGTAGCGATCTCCGAACCACCCAAAAACTCCTTTTTAACTCCAGTAGCCCTATGAATCTCCTCCACCTCATTCGTATCAAAAACACCCCTGAAATCGGTTGGCTTACCATAAATAAACTCATCAAAAACCCCAAACAACCTCTCCTCAACCCCAACCACATCCAACCCACATAGACCATGAATTTTCTCCGCACCTTCCTCTGTTTTAGAAGTTCTGTTTTTTATGTGTTCGGTTTCAGATAGATCGCCTGACTCATACATCTCAACAATCTCCCTCCGCTCCCTTTCATTATAGAGGTCAGCCCGCCCCAAATACTTTAAATGAACCTGCCTAACAGATCCACCCTCCCTCACAGACTTAACCAAATAAGCATAATCAATACCATGAATCGTTTTAGTTCTAACAAACACCATACACTAGGCACTACACAACAAAAACCAATAAAAAACAAACAAAATTATGCAAAAACAATCCAACAAACAGAACCATAAAAAACCTACAAAAAACAAAAAAATTAACATAATCGCTAAAATAAGCAAGCAAAGACTTAATAGATATAACTAAAGATAAAGAACTAATCAACATGAAAAACAAAACACCTAAAAACTTAAAGATAGGTAAAGACGAACCAGAAACCAAAGAATACCTCCAAATACTCCAAAAAATAAAAGAAAAAACCAACCAAACCACAATAATGAACTGTTTTAACAATTAACCACCAAACAACCAAAAACCAAAAAACCCTCCACAAACAAGTAGTGACTAAACCCCAACCAAAAAACAAAAACAAAAATAAACCACCTAAAAACCACTTGTAATCTACATCACCTTAGTCCGAACAAACACCATACATTAGGCACTACACAACAAAACAAACAAAAAACCCACCAAAAATTACATAAAAAATAGAGACTGGGTGGTGTAGTGCCTAAAAAATACCCTTTAATAAATATAGATAGATTTTTTGGTAAGGCTAAAGAAGGGAGAGAATAATGCAACAGGAATTAAAACGCTTCTGAATATCCAACCAAAAAACCTCTCCCCCCCTAAATAACCTAACGATAAACACCTATAACCCAATATAATAAAAACATTTCCATAAAAAATAACATACTATCCTTCACATACATCCAAAAACATACAATTAACCACCACAAACCAACCAAAAACCAAAAAACCCAAGCACAACCCAACGACACCATCAGCAATAAAAAAAAATACAACCAACTTCTACATAGCCACATAAGCTCTCTACCAGAAGAACCTCCTAACATTTATATTCCATCGAGCTCTAAGTCAACGCCTAAATCAAACTCCCCAATCCTTAAAAAGAACCCTTTTTTTCAAACCCAAACTCAACAAAACCAGAAAATAAGGTTGTAGCTGCCTCTTCAAATCCAACATGAAGATTAAAAACCTTTATCTATTATCGATAAATATTTTTCAGTTGGTTATGAGTTCTAAAGTTCTTTTAGTTGATGACGAGCCTGATTTTCTAGACTTAGCAAAAATCTATTTGGAACAAGAAGACATAGACTTGGAAGTAGAAACAACCAGTTCTATAGAAGAAGCATTAAAATTAATTAAAAATAACAATTTTGATTGTATTGTCTCCGATTACCAAATGCCAGATATAGACGGCCTAGAGTTTCTGGAACTGATTAGAGAGGATAGAGAATCCGATATTCCTTTTATATTGTTTACCGGTAAGGGCAGGGAAGAAGTTGCAATGAAAGCTTTGAACCTAGGAGCTGATCGTTATCTGCAGAAAGGTGGTGATCCGAGGTCGCAGTTCGGTGTTTTGGCTCAAGCGATTATTCAAGAAGTTGAAGATTGGAAGCGGCAGAAGGAAACAAAACAAATCGAATGGCTAATCAAAAAAGAAGTTGATAAGGTAACGTACGAACCACCATATGGTGATCTTTCAAATTTGAACGATGATGGAACAATAAAAAGTAATGTTTCAAAAAAATCTCTTGAAGATATAACTAATAATTTTATGAGTTTACTCGATTCTTCCTGTGCTATTTACGAAAAAAATGGTGATTATGCCTTAGGAATTTTCTCCTCTGGTTGGTGCCAATATCTTGATAAAAAATCCCGTGAATTGTGCAATACTGAAGATAATGAAGAAGCATTAAGAAGTGGAGATTGGCTCTGCCATGAATCCTGCTGGAAAACCTCTAAAGAATGCATGGAAAAGAATGAACCTGTTGATAGGGAATGCGAGGGAGGAATCAACATATACGCCGTTCCAATAATAGTAGATGATGAAGTGGTCGGTGCTATCGACTTTGGATATGGAGACCCACCAGATGATGACCAAGAGTTGAAAAAGATCACTCAAAAATATGACGCCAACTTCAATAAACTGAAAAACCTTTCAAAAAAATATGACCACAGACCTGAATTCATAATCGAAGTTTCCAAAGAACGAATCAGAAGATCTGCAAGGCTATTGGGTGAAATGATCAAAAACCGTAAGATGAAAAAAAGGCAACAATTAATCAACTTCTCCCTCAAACACGCCACCCCAGAAGTCTTCTGGATAAACCCAGAAGGCAAATTCCTATATACCAACAAAACAGCTAGAGAAAACCTAGGGTATTCTAAAAACGAAATGAAAGAACTACATGTCTGGGAAATTGATCCGAACCACGGAAAAGATAAAAGAAAAGATATGTGGCAGAAACTGAAAAGAGAAAAAACACTAAATTTTGAATCCAAACACAAGACCAAAGATGGAGAAACCTATCCAGTCGAAATACACAACCACTATCTAAAGTTTCAAGGAAAAGAATATGAATTCGCCTTCGCCACCGACATAACAGAGCGTAAAGAAACAGAAAAGGCTCTGCAAGAGGCGAAACAGAGTTATGAAGAGTTGTTTGAAAAATCCGGAGACGCCATCATCATCCATCACCCCGATACAGGAGAAATCCAAGATGTCAACAACAAAATGTGCGAAATATACGGATATTCCCAGGAAGAAGCTCTAGAACAAACAATTATGGATTTGAGTTCTGGAGAACCTCCCTACACACAAGAAAGAGCAAAAAAACTAATTCAAAAAGCCAAAGAGAAAGGCCCCATAACCTTCGAATGGCAGTCCCAGAAAAAGGATGGAACACCTTTCTGGGAAGAAGTAACCCTAAAACAAGCAGAAATCAGCGGAGAGCCAAAGATCCTCGCAAACATAAGAGACATCACCGAGCGGAAAAAATCAGAGGAAGAACTGAAAGAAAAGACCGAAATGCTTGAAGGCATGCTCGACGGAATACAAGACATAATCGGATTTCAAAAACCAGACCACACAATAATACGCTATAACCAAACCGGATACGACCTACTAAACATGACCCCCAAAGAAGTGAAAGGCAAAAAATGCTACGAACTCATCGGAAGAGAAAAAGAATGCAAAAAATGTCCTACAAAAAAAGCCCTAAAAACAAAAAAAACCGAAACAATAGAAAAATACCAACCAGAAATAGACGAATACCTAAAAGCCACAGCCACACCAGTACTAAACGAAGAAGGAGAAGTATCCTTCATCATAGAACAACTACAAAAAATCACCGAACAAAAGGAAATAGAAGAAAGAGAAAAGTTTCTACAATCAATACTGAGACACGACGTTAAAAACAAAGCAAACATAACTCAAGGCTATTTAAACCTACTAGAAGAAACAAATCTATCCGAAGAACAACAGGAATTTGTAAAGAAAGCTAAAAAAGGTTCAGAAGAGAGTATAGATATCATCGAAAAGGTAAAGATACTTCAAGAAGCTGGTAGTGAGAAAGAACTAAAAACAGTTAATCTAAATCAAACCTTAAGAGAAGTTATAAACACAAACCAAGAACAGGCTAAAGAAAAAAATATTGAAATCAAATCAAATATAGACTCAACCTGTAAAGTACAAGCCGACCCCCTAATAAATGAAATGTTCTCCAACCTAATAGAAAACGCAATAAAACACTCCAAATGTAAAAAAATAATAATATCCACCAAACAAGATGAAGACAAATGCATAACCACCATAGAAGATGACGGCAAAGGAATCCCAGACAAACAAAAAACCAAGATATTCGAAAAAGGATACAAAAAAGGAGAAACAGGAGGAACCGGACTCGGACTATACATAGTTAAAAAAATAACAGAAAGCTACGGCGGTAACATAAAACTAAAAGACTCAGAACTTGGAGGAGCCAAATTCAAAGTAAAATTGAAAAAGGCCAAAAACTCCTCCACCAAAACAACTACAACAACAAATTAAAATCACACAACAACACAAAAAAATATACTAAAAATAACATACGACCCATAACAACTAAAAAATAAACACCTAAACAAAACAACCAAAAAAAAAGAGAAATAACAATCCAAATTTCCAAAAACCTCAGATCCCCTTTAACACAAACACCAAATACCTTATAATCAGGTTGTTAAAAAATTGTTTTATTAGATTTCAACCAAAGCATATCATAACAAATATACTAAAAACCACATACAAAAAACAATAACCTATCAATAACAATCTACAAATCACATATATCTCAAAACTTCGTTCACCCCAAATATACACATAAAAACCATATATTTTAAACTAAATTTCTTTAGCTGTTAACTCCGTAGATGTCTCTTAAGTCTTCTTGGACAAATTTATAGACTTTTTTGTTGATTTTGTAGTCTTTTATTATTTTGTTTTTTCTGAAGCTTTTGATAGTTCCTTCTTCCATGCCTGGGTGGTAGTTCTTTTTATATCTGTTTACGTATTCATCAATTCCTTTTTCCTGGATTTGTTGTACTACTTCTTTGGCTCTCTTGATTTCCGGCATGAACTCTGGCTCCAATCTTTCATTAATCTCTGGATTTCTCCATTTCCATTTTGTGTTTTCATAGGTGTTGAATGTGTAGTTTGTTTTGGGGATTCCCTGTAATTTGAATCGTTGTCCCTGTCCTTTTGCGTCAGTTACTGATCTGTAGAAGATTGCTTCCTTTCGCCCTACCTTCAAAATATAATCATTCAGTAAACGCCGGATATCTGGGTGTACGTCTTTGCCTGTGTGGCCTATTATTATGAGGGATGCTCGGTATTTCCTGAATTTTTTTAGTAGGGTTGAGAACTGTCTTTCCACTTTTGTGCTATCTTTTGAATATCCACTGGCATGGCTACTTGCTTCGTCGAAGATGAATAGTTTATTGCTTTGTTTTTGTCCTTCTTGTTTGTCTGATTTTAGCCATTTCTCCAGTTCCTGTATCCCACTACAATACCTATCTTTTTCTTTGAATGATTTGATGTTGCTGGCTACTTTTCCGTTTAGCCATGTGTGGTATAGTTCGGCCAATAGGATGGCGAAATCTGTTTTTCCACTCCCCATATTCCCTGCAATATAACAAATATAAATTTCCTGCCGCAACCTATTTTCAAGTAGTTGTAGGGTTCGTAATCCGCTGAGGTCATTACCTTCTGGAGGTTTACCGGCGATGCGTTTTATTACTGGGATGTTGTGGGTTTGTAATGCCTGGCCTACATACCTGCTGGATCGGTTTTTTAGTATTTCTCGGTAGATCCGTAGGTCTTGGTATTGGTGGTTGGTTAGGTTTGGTGTTTCTTTTTGTATGTTGGTATAGTTGTTGGATATGTATTCGAGTAGTTTGTTGTATCGGTCTTTTGGGTTGAGTAGACCGGTGTGGTTATGTAAGGTTTCTGTGTCCTCATTGATTTTAGTTTGAAGCTCCAGGCTGCTCCAAGCTAAATTATCCTTGCCCGACATTTCCCAGCTCCTTATTTCCTTTTTTGCCCTCTAATGACCTTTCTTCTTTTTTTTCTGGTTTTATTTCCTCTCTGTCTTGTTTTGTTTTGGTTTTGTAGTTTTGTTTTGTTTCTTGGAAGACTTCGTTGATTGTTTTTTCGATTTGTTCTCCTTTGAAGATGGTTTCTTGTTCTATGTCTTGGATGATTTGTCCTAGAATTTTGTTTAGGGATTTTTGGATGATTGATCGGATTCGGACTCTTTGTGTTAATCCTTTTTGTGCTTCTTCTGTTAATGTTGTTCTTAGTTCTGTGATTGCTTCTTTTGATCTCATTAGTTCGAGGTCATCTAGATAGCCCATCCAAACACCAACTGCCCGATTAGACTCAGGGTTATACTTTCTTGCGAGATAGAGATCTCCGGTTCCACATCGATAATTTGTTAGTTCACCCTCAACCTCGATACTCTGGAATTTTTCTCGAGATAATTCATAAACTGCAATACCTGAGGCCTCAGCCTCCAGCACCAACAACGGAACCCTCTCAGAACTATATAAATAATCAACAGCCTCCCGAATCGGAAGATAACCAACAACCAACCCCACAAGAAAAACAAAATACGCTATCTGGTACTCAACCCCAAACCACTCAAAACCAAAAAACAAGAAACCTAACACTAAAACAAAAACCAAAACCAAACCAAAAAAACCATCCCTAACAAATTGCTTTACTCCAAGGTTGAATCCAGTTAATCTAGACAACTAAATCGCCCTCCTCTAAATCTATAATTAAATCCTGCATACAATCACTGCAAAAGTAAAAGGAATGTGGGAAGGAATTACGAACTCTAATTCCACAGACTAAACAAATAAACTCAATCAACTAAAATCACCAGGGAGTTAAAGATTCCCAAAACCCAGTCACAAAACCAACAGACAAATCAACAGCGATGTTGATCCAGTAATCCATTGGTTGGAAAACCAGAACATCCAACAACCCCAACTCAAACGATATAACCGTAGCTCCTGCTAAAAAAGGAACCAACCAATAAACCAAAAACAACAAACCCAAATGCCTTGGATCCCGTAGATACCCACTTACCAAGACCAGGCCAGCCATGATTACTGGCATTATCGGTGGCGCCAAAACAACACCTCAATACCTCTGAAACACTTCTTCATCTTCCTCCCCCTTCTTTCTGTAAGCTAACACTCCTAACAAAACAAGAGTGGATAAAAAACCACTTACCCCAGCAACCTGCACATAACTCCAATCAGCATCTCCATCAAACAACAAAAAACCTGAGTCACCACTAACAACCACCAACGCCCTAGAAGTGGATAGAGAAACAGCAAAATCACCCCTGAACTCCACAACCTCAACCTCAATAACGTTAACGCCACGCTCTAACAAAAAACTCTGCACCGGAACCTGAGTAACACCCCCACCACCAACACCCAACATACTATCAACAACCTTAACACTCTGAGACAAATCACTCTCCAACTCAATAGAAAGCACACCATCACTATACTCATAACCAAGAATCCTAGTTACCTCATCAACCTCAACCACAGACCCCTCCGACGCCTCCAACTCCTCTGCTGACACTAATGGAAGGAAGGAAAGGAATAGTAGGGAGATTAAAAACAAAACCCCCACCCAACACCCAACACTCTTATTCAAAGGAGGCATGTTTTATTCCTTCCTGACTATTATGTCGTTGTCTCCAGAACCACCCCGTCGAATGAAAACGAAAGCTCCGATACCTAAGATTATTAACCAATACGGAACCCCACCTAAATCCCTGTTAAGCCAATCACCTAGATCTCCGACCGTTATGCCGTCAACCTGACCATCACCACTATCAGCACTCCAATCGCTAACCAGATCATAGATTTCTGCTATCTGTTTAAGCTCATCCTCAAACTGGCTAGCGTTAATTGTGTGGTAGATTGGTTTGTATAACTCGACCTCCTCTAACCTTTCTCCATCAAAACTTATGATTTCGAGAATTTCGAAACTGGTTTCATAAAGCCAGAACAGGCCCTCATCAGTTGCTAGATAAAATGGAGCAGAATAGTTCTCGGTATTGTAGGCCCTATCTGTTTCAAGTGTGTTGTTTTCAAGGCATGCATTTGTAAATAACATACCTTCCCAGGTACTGTTATCTTGCAGAACATTGCTTTCGTGTATTTCGATGATGAATCGGTCGTTTATGGTTGTGTTTATTCCGAGTAAGGCTAGTTCTGCTCCAGCATACCCATAATACCCAGTCTGATTATGCAATGTATTCAAATGCTGCGCCAAAACATATGGATCCACAACCCCAGTTAGATCAAGTCCGTCGCTATATTCTTGGTAGACTTCATGTACGTAGACTTCCATGTTGTCTTTCATCATTTCATGAGTGGAATATAGATCTTTCCATACGTCTTCCCAGATATCAAGGTCCATTACCTCTCCATCACTACCGACTGGATTGCTCACCAATATTTTCGAATCTCTTGAACTGGCTGCTCCACCACATACAACACCATGCTCGTTGTCTGGGTATGGGAAAACATAGAAAACTTTAGACCCATGGTTGTTGGGAACACTTGAAACATCCTTCTGTTCATAATCAAGAACTGAAACACTAGACCCATTCAACAAAACAACATCCCTATCATAAAACTTAGTCAAATTCAAATCCATATACCTTGTATCTGTTTGAGTAGAACCATCCTGCCAACTACTATAATCATAATACCACTCAGCCTCAAACGGATACTGGAATATAGTTTCAATCTCTGCATTAACCTCCATCAAATGCTCTATAGACATAACTTGGCTGTTGACCTGTTGAAGAAAGTTATATTCTATATTGCTGTAGTATTCATCTATAACTCTTTGAGTTTTAACCTGCGCTTCCTCCAAACTACTACCATTATTAAGTTCTTTAAGCAACTCAGATTTAGCTAAACTCCAAACAAACGTCTCCGTATTCCCTACCTCATTACCAAAAGCACTAATGATAAAACTATCATCCTTAGACAACTGCATCCCATAATCATAAATCATGACACTGTTCAACTCACCATCACCACAATCATCATCACTGCTGAAAAAATCCATTATCCAGGTATATCCAGCACCCAAATAAGTCGTCTCATACCTCTCATGAACCGTCGTCCCCGTAATCAACCGAAAAAAATCACTCAAAAAACCGGTTTCATCCCCCCGATCACCATCAACTGCAGTAACCGACCCACCCACACCCAGAATAAATAGAAAGATTAGGAGGAGGGATAGAAAAAAGGATTTCCGCAACTTAACCATCCCTATTTAAATACATATACCCCTCAACAGCCAACACAACCAAAACAACCCAAACAGGAACACCAGAACCACCAACATCACCAGAAAGCCAACCAAAAAAACCAGAACCACCCATAACCACTACCTCCCTAGATTCACCATCAAACTCAATAGACAAAACTAAATGCGTGTTATTCTCCAACTCCTCCACATAGTAAGCAGTGTCATTGCCTTCTAAAACCACCTCAAGCATATCAAACTCCATCTCAAGGTCACCAGAAACAACAACATCACCAACACTCACATTACCAAGAACACCACTATCAATGTAAACCGAGACAACATCAACCAACTCAGAACTGCTGAGCTCTAGAGAAACAGAGTTATTATCCAGGTCGACTGAGCTGTTTAGAACTGTGATTGTGGTTAGATCGGTAATGACCTCACCATCCCCCGTAACCGTGATAAACTCACCAACAGCCAAAACATCATCACAAACAACCTCCTGATGCGTTTGGCTTCCTGTTTCAGCATACACCGACCCCGAACCCGCAAAAATCAACCCGCAGAGTAGGAGGGAGAAGAAAAATAATTTATTTTTCATGTTTTTATCCCTTCCAACTCAAAACCGCATAGGCAATGATAACTATTGCTAGGCCGACTGTCCCCCATAACTCACTGCCATAAAACGTATTACCAACCTCCGTAATGTATTCCAGGCCGATTAGCAGTAAGCCGGCGACTATGAACAGGCCTTTCTCCCAATCCTCAAAGTGATGCCAACCCCTTTTCTTATTCAACGCATATCCAGCAATCATCAAGGCTATAACAATCCATCCAGCATAAACACCGGATAATGAATAGCCATAGATTTCGAAGTGGCCTAAACCGAAGGCCACCAGTCCACTCACCAAGACAACAGCCAATAAAACTGCTTCCTGCAGACCAATCTTCCTAAACATAGACTCCCCATTCAAAACACCCATAACAACACCAAAATAAACTCTATAAAGAAAAATACACGAGATAAAGATAAATAAAGCTACAAAATTTATGCAAAAAAAAAATAGAAAAAAACAGAGGCCAAAAAAAAGGGATGTATAGAGCTAAAGGAAAAAAGCAAATATGAATTCTAAATTTGATGTATCCCTAAATTACAGGGCTAAGTAGATATCCGTTTTTTTTGGATATCCGATAAGATGCTTTAAATTCCTCTATCTCTAGTTGTCTCGTATGTAAGGATTGGATTTATACTTTACTATCTTCTCAACTTGATTGTAAACTCCTTACAACTAAGAGAAGTTTAAAGTTTTTGTTTATCAAATTTTATCATTCATAAATGATTTTATATCTTTTTAAAAAGTTTAGAAACGATGGTTTTAAGTATTATGTTTTATATACCACTTAGCTAACGCTTATTGTTTCAATTTGCTGGGTTTTGTGTAATGAAAAAGATTGAAATTTCTTGTAGTCCTCTTGATAAATTAGAAGTTCCAAACAGTGATGGTTATTTACTCTATTCAACTCTGCTTTCTAAAATCAGTGAAAAATCAAGTGAGGTTAGTACCCGAATTCATGATTCTAACTTTTCCTCAATCTCTGTTTCAAGTTTAAATGGTATATTTCATCAATCTAGTAGACGATATCATAAGGTTTTGAAGCCTTCTGAGGACTACACTTTTAAGGTAGGTGTGACAGACCCTAAAGAAGAAGAGATATTTAAGGCTTTAATTGAACCTTTGATCTTTGGAGATGGCTTAATTGAGTTTGATAATGGAAGTTTAGAGGTGAAAGAGATTAGTAGTAATGAAACAAGTTTTGAAGATTTATTTACTAAGGCTGTTGGTTTTGAAAAGCCTGAATTTAGTTTTGAATTTACTTCACCCACTTGCATTAAATTTAAAAATTCATCAATAACTGAAATGTTTCCTCAAAGAGTTAGCGTATTTAATTCTATAAAATGTAAATGGAATAAGGTTGCTCCTGACAAATACGCTTTAGGTTTATCTAGAGAGGATATTGGTTCGAATTTAATAGAGAAACCTCAACCAAAATCATATAGAACTCATAGTGTTGTTGTGAATAGGGTTTTTGATGAGAATAAAAAACATAAACGCCCTATAATCAGGCAAGGTTTCACTGGCAAATGTACTTATTCAATCTTTAAAGAAGCTTCTAAAGACATTAAAAATGCCTTAACTTTGTTAGCAATGTTTTCAGAATACTCAGGTGTGGGTAGTGCAGTTTCAAGAGGATGTGGTAGTGTTATAACTGAAATACAGGAGGTTAATTGAAATATGGTTAATCCACTTAGAGAAGGTGTATTAGAGGGTGAAAAGGAGATTGAGCAGATATCAGATGAAAAATCAGTTCTTTTAGAGTTTTATAATGATATTGATCCCTTGTTAAGAGAGGAAGATTGGGGGTACTTATCAGCTAAATCTGTTGAATTTGGGAAGATCGATCAATCTTTATTGAACCATATTAGGAATGGAGTTTCTTTTTTATCCCAATTTAAAAATGTTCTCAATAAAATTGGAATTAGTTTTGATCATATAGACCTTAGAAGAACTGTCTCTTTATTTATAATACATGATTTACATAAGCTAGAGAAAAAAGGCTGGGAAAACGAATTTGATATTGATAAAAAAACGGTTGAAAGATTCGTTAAAGATTTAAAATTGGATGATTTCTCAGATTTGAGTTTTGAAGATTATTATTCATGCGTAAAAGCCTCGCATCGCTCAAGTAATTCTAAATCGGGGAGGTTGACACCTGAATATTCTAGGTTAGCTCCTTTAGTTCGTTTGGCAGATGCTATTGCTTCAAGCCCCTCTCCAGAAGAAGCTGTTAGTGAGAGAAACCAAAATGTATTAAAAGAAAAATTTGACAATTTGAAACTTAGTTTTCATAAATTAGAGGAAGTAAAAGGAATTTCAACTAATATCTTAAATCGTGGTATTGCCGATTATTTGATGGATAGAGAATATTATATTTTAACAATTTACGATAATGGATGCCTTTATATTAAAGAAAAAAATACTGAAGGTATTGATTTTGATGAAGAGGTTTTTAATGGGATTTACGATAATTTCGTTGAATCTCTGAGAGACTCGCATGAAAACCTAAAAGACCCCAGTAAATTATCAGAATCTATAAGTGGTGGCCGTCTCGGGCATTATAACGCTAGTTCTGAATATTATTTTTATTCTGGAATAGAAAACATAATCAAAGGTTTTTGTTTTAAAGGGTTTAGCGATGCGAATAGTGATAATGATTTGACTGATTCAATGATTTCTGATATAGAATTGGCTGAAAAGATTACTGGAATAGATATTGATAAAAGTGATAGAACTATCATCGGTTTTGCAAGAATTGTGGCTTCTATTTATAAACAGATTCTATCATTAGAAAATGACCTTGAGATGGGTTTAAAGATATTAGGTGAAATATTTAACGCAGAGAAATCTACTAAAAAATTAATAAAGGCTAATGAAAACCAGAAAAAAAAATTAGCAAAAGGTGGAAAGTGGATTTATTCTATACCTATAGCTCAAGAGTTTCTTGAATCAAAAATAAATGGAAAAAAAGCAAGTAATGTAGAGTCAGGACCAGTATCAGAATATATAGCAAGAGAAGTTCTTAGTAAAATCGATAAAGAAAAAGTTGAAGCAAAATTAATAGGTGACTTTGAAAAAGAAATAAAATCTTTTATCTCCGACGTAGTTATTTTAGATAACACTAAATTTGATTTTGAAACCCCAGATATTTTTGATGAGTATGTCTCAAAGAGAACTAGTAAATTATGTTCTATCTGTAATCGTTCAACCTTTGGAAATAAAGGGGATATGGAATCAAAGAAGTATGAACATGGCTTAAAAGCAGGTTTTAGTAATTACGTCGATTTAGGAGCATCAAAACCAGAAAACCTGCTTTTATGTAAACCATGCCAAGTTGAATTCGGATTAAGAAACATTGAAACTAACAATCAACAAGAGTATCGTATATTCTATCATTTTATCCCTGATTACTTTTATACCCCTGCAACATGGAGTATTGCCGAAAATATTGTTCAATTGGTGGGGAACGGTAGGTTACAGGTTTTAAGTATTGCAAATACAGTTATTTCAGAAGAATTTAATAAAGATATAGAAGAGGATTTTGAAAACCTGGCTGGAGATGAATCTGGCTTAAATATTCTTGAATCTACTATTGGAGAGTTTAAAAACAACTATGGAACTCAAATATTAGAATATCATAGAAATAGTTCTCAACGGAACCCATTAAATGATACTTCAGTTCACTTTTTAGGGATTTTTACTGGGTTAGTTGCAGCTCAACTTTCAGGTTCAAGAGTTGTTGTGACAGAGAAACCTATTAACCCTTATCCCTCAACTTCTTTTAAAGAATTTGCTAAGATTGATTGTGGGAAAAACCAGGTTTTAAAGATAACTGGAACTACGGTTCCACTTTCAGAGATGGAAGATAGGTTAAAAACCCTTTCTTCAATAATTAGAATCGGTTATTCTATCGAGATGAAGGATTCCTTATTTGCTCAACATCTCCGTACTTGTAGAAATAGTGATCTACCGGGTTCATACCTACTAAAGAAGATCCTAAGGAACACCGATGATGGATCCTCAATTATTGGAAACTATTTAAATGATGCAAATATTATTGATTTAAATTTCGGTGATAGTATGACTAAAAATAAACTGGATAAACTATCTGAACTGGGTTTTAGAATTGCAATACCTAAAACCTATAAACCATATGCAGTAGAGAGGCCCTTCCGAGAATCTGTTAAAGCTATTACTAAAGTAGGGGTTGACGATCTGGGTGAACAAGATTACAAAAATTTAGTAGCAGGAAAACTCCGTAAAGGGTTGGAAAGAGGTTCTCAGACCTTTTCTAAACCTAAAGAAGAACTTGAAACCGAAAAAGGATGGGGTGAAAGGATAGATGAATTTGCTGAATATTTCGTTGAAGAAATATTCTATGGTATTTGCGACGGCAATCCAGGGAAACTGAAGAGAAAATCCAATAATCTAGCAGATGCCTACTATTCAGGTGTATTAAAAAGAAAAAATCAGATTTAAAAAAGTTTAATGGTGTATATAATGTCTTTAGAAGAACTTAAAAATAGAACAGTAGAAGAACTGACCAATAAGCCAGAAAACAACTATGTCTCAATTTTAGTGCTGAGAGAGCTTGAAAGTAATGCTGTGTTCACTACAAACGGAGTAGATGCTGATATTGGAACAATCTCTATTGAAGAAGAAGAGTACAACCCAGTTCTGATGTTTATGCGTAAACAAAGCGGCAGTGACAGAAGATATGGAAAATCTATGCAAAGAGAACTGCTAAATGATGTTGAATGCACAATGAACGTTAATGAAATGTGTCAAAAATGTCCAGAATGCGTTTTATTCGGTTCCGCCGCCTCAGAAGGAGATTACGACATATCTATAACATCTAGAGTGCTTTATGACACCGCATACAGCCTTAGAGATTCAAATGTGGTTGTTGAAGAAAAATTCCAAAATGCACCAGGAGATAGCTATTCTAAAGAAGCAACTTCAGGTATTAGAGAACCAGATTTCGTTCTTCCTGGAACAATGTTCCCCTCTGTTATAACACTTAAAGACGCTACTCCAGAAGAAGTAGCATTCGTTCTCTCAATTACGCTAAAGAATAAAAGATACGGGGCAACTTCAAGCAGACAAGGAAGAACTAAAAACCATATCTTAGGGATATATCAAGGTAATGAAGAACCAGCATCCAATCTCGCCTTAACTAAAAGAACTATCAATAAACTAGGAAACATCGATGAGATCGTCAAAGAAGATACAATTCCAGTGGATAAAGCTAAAAAAGCCGTTAAAAAATCTTTTGATGAAATATTAGAAGAAGAAAACATAGATATGGAAGAATTGGAAAATAAAAAAGAGATACTAAAAGATGTAAGAGAAAACATCGAAGAGTACTTAAAAAACCAACAAAAAGCCTCTAAAACCTTTATTGAAAATCAGGTGAGTTAAATTTGAAGGCTTATAGACTGGAGATAGAAACTGAAGGATTTATAAGATTTGCCTCTAGGGAGGTCGGCAGATTAGTCGATACTGGAGATTTCATCTCTAATACCTCCCTATATTATGCATTAGGACTGGTCAATTCACCATATATAGATACATTGAAAAAACCAACCTACATAAAAGACACAAATGATATCCATAGAAAGATCTATGTTGCACCAGCTGTCCCTATAAATGACTTAAAACACACTAATCTCTTGACAACCGTCTCAGGTAACAACTATATCACCCTCAATCTACCTGCGAGCGATTCAAGAAATGTAATAAACAAGAAAAACTATCCGAAATTAGGTAGTGAAAGAGTTTTAACTCCTCAAAATCGGTTTGAAACTTTTTTAATTGTTAGAGAACCAGATTACTCTTTTGATTTACCTAGATACTTCCGGCTAGGTAAAAAAAGAGGCAAAGCAAAGGTTCATTTGGAGGAGATAGATGTTATCGAGAAAACCGGTGTTTTTAATTTAAACCATCCTATTGGTGTCTATGATACTGATATGGTTCCCTCAGCCAACTTGATTACCAAAAAAATCAGGCCCGTACCACTAATGTTGCAGGCCAGGTACGAAGGAAAGTATCTTGAATTAAATACAGATAAAGTTAAGAAGATACCAGGTGATATAGGATTTCTAAAACAAAAAAGGTGAAAATAAAACCTTTATACCTCAAGGTAGAGAACAAAGATTATTTAGATGAGTTAAAACCATACACCCATCAATTAAAAGTTGAAAAACTAATCAAAAATAACAATAAGAGTTTTGGATTCAATTTTTCCCCTACTGGTAGCGGTAAAACTTTTTCTTGGTTGAAACCTGCAATTGAAGAAGGATATGGTGTTGTTGCGGTCTATCCCACGAATTCTTTGATAGAAGACCAATTTGAGACAGCGAAGAATTTTTGTAAAAGATACTATCCAGAAAAAGATGTTAAAATAACAGTTTTAACTAGAGAATCAGTGATTCAAATAAAGAAAAAATTAAAAACAAAAAGTAACGGTAAAGCGGTTGAAAAAATATTAAATAATCTAAACGAACATAACCTGAAAAAAGGCCCATCAATTTTATTGACTAATCCAGATATCTTGTTACTTATTTTGAAAGGTATGTATTCCTCTGGACAGTTTATGCGAGGCAATCTTTTTTCTAATAATCTTCTAGTAGTTGATGAATTTCATTTAGCAGATGTAAAACAGAGAAATGACCTTATTTTCATGGCATCCTATCTAATGGAAGAACCATATTCCAAAATAGAAAATACTTTATTTCTATCCGCTACTCCTAATAAAGAAATAATAAACAAATTAAGAAATACAATCTCCGGAGATATTGAAGTATTTGAATCTAAAACCTTTTCTTCGAAATTTAAAGAATCCAATTGTATAATGCCAGAAGCAGAATTAAATCTTTTCGTATCTGAGTTATTTAAAACAAGTAATCACATAACAGAAAACTACCTCGAAACTGTGCTTGAAGTCTGTAAGGATGGAAGAACTGTAATTATGCTTGATGGATTGAAAGAAGTGGATAAAATATACAACTTACTTAAATCCGAATTACCAGGAAAGAAAGTAAAAAGGATCGATGGTTTCCATAGAGATAAAATTGAGAAAAAACTATCCGAATTTGAAGTATTAGTTAGTAATTCTGCAGTTGAAGTTGGAATTGATTTCGAAGTTAAAAATATTATTTTCTCAGGATACTCTGATGCTAGATTCATGCAGAGAATCGGTAGATTAAGAAAAACTAGTTCTGATGCAGAAAACCACATCATAGCTTTAACAGATAAAAACTTAATTAATTCAATTAAAACAGAAAAACCTATAGAAAGAAAAAATCTTGAAGCCTTAGTGAGAGCTAAATTAGGTTCCAATAACCGACCTGAATCTTTCACACATACGTACTCAGTGATGGAATGGATACATTTCTATAACAAATTAAGAAATGAGTTAACTAGCTCTGAATTTAAAGAAACTGAAGAATTGATTACTAAATTAATTAAAAACTTGTTCTCAACTGATAGGAAAAAGATTACAGATAGATACTTAAAAAAACAAGCTAAAAAGGTTGTTAAAATAGAGGGGAAGGCAGGGCCTTCAAGTTATTTACGGGATCTTGAAACTTATAGAGGCGATAACTTTCAAGCTCTAGTTTATGACAAAACTGAAAATCAGATTAAGACCTATAATTTAAACCACCTCCTTAGATGGGGTGAAGTTGAGTTTCTCAAAAAAGAAAAGCTCCGAGATTTAATTCCTGACTCTAAAAAAGACAGATTTGACAATCTATCGAGATACATGAATGGTTACTGTTTATATGAAGGATCACTAGAAGAAAACTATAGAAACCTTTGGATTTCTCCATATAGCTCCAATTTTTTCATGTCCTATTTAAAAAAATCTAATGAAAACCCCATAATCGAGCCTCAAAATATTTCTGGAATAAGTTTCAGGACCAAACCTGAAATAAGTTCTATTGATAATCTGAATAAATATACTAAAAACAAAAAAATGGTTGTCAAGGCTTTAAGCGGATCTAAAAATGACATAAGAAATATTTATGGTGTTTCTGATTACATGATGCTCTATTCTATAAAAACAATGAATACATTACCAAAAATGGTCGCTGCTTTTGGTTTAGATTCTTTTTATTTACACCGGAGAGTGGTTGATAATCAAATACAAAGAACTAATTAACGTTTCAAATTTGAATCAGTTTATTTATTGTCCACGTAGATATTGGTATATCAAATTCTATAATACGATTGGTAACAATTTCTACAAAAAAGATGGTGAACTCAAACACAAGAATAAGTCAAAAAAAGGTGGCTGGGTTCATGAAGTTTATCTAGATTCCGAAGAGCTGGGGCTTAAAGGGAAAATAGATATTTTAGAACGAAACGACAAATTAATACCTATAGAGCGAAAACGAGCGGAAGACTATTTTTATAGTGATAAAATACAGGTTACAGGATACTGTATGTTACTGGAAGATAATATTGATAGAAAAATCAATAAGGGGGTTATCTATCTGTATGGTTCAGACAAAAGAGAGGAAATTGAAATAAATGAAGAATTGAGAAATAAAGTTACTCAAACTATTAATCAAATGAGAAACCTTGATAGTAATAATCCTCCAAAATTCGTTGACAACCCTAATAAATGTAAGAAATGTTCTACTTTAGGATATTGCATGCCAAAAGAATCTAAAATGCTAGGTGAATCCTAAATGGGGTTGAAATCCGCTGAACAAATATTAAATGAGTCATCGATTTACATAACGAAACAAGGTAGCCAGATTAGAATAAAAGGAGGTAGAATTAAGGTTTTCGATATCGAAAATGAAGAAGAAATAGGGTCATATCCAATCAAAAAGATAGACACTATCAATGTATTTGGAAACATCAATTTCACCACACCTTTCATAACAAAAGCAAGCAGTAATGGTATAACACTAAATTACTTCACCCAACACGGTAAGTATAAAGGATCATTTATCCCTAAAAAGAACACTATAGCAAGAATAAGGAGAGAACAATATAATCTATCAGATAAACAAAAACTAAAAATCTCAAAATCCATTATAGAAGGGAAAATAAGAAACTCCATCACGTTATTAAAAAGGAAGAAAATAACCCCACCAAACAAACTAGAAGAAATTATTGACTCAATAAAAAAAATAAGCGAAATAAACTTACTTCGATCTTATGAAGGACAAGCTGCTGACTTATATTTTAATAAATTAGATGAAGCCTTAATAGATAGATGGGAATTCAAAAAAAGAAGTAAAAACCCTCCAAAAAATCATATAAACTCCTTATTTTCTTTGACATATACTATGATAAAAAACGAAGTAATAACATCTTTACGTCAATACAACCTAGATCCGTTTTTAGGAATTATGCATGTCGATAGATATGGAAGACCTGCTCTCGCATTAGACATGATGGAAGAATTAAGACCAATTTTCTCCGACGCATTTTCAATCAGGCTAATCAATAGACAAACCCTAACCCATGACTCTTTTAAACAAAATAACCACCTTAAAGAACGAGAATTTAAAAAATACCTAAAAAAATTCGAAAAATACATGAAAGAAAAAATAACACACCCACATTTCGGATACAAAGTAACAAGGCGAAAATCAACTAGAATGCAAGCAATATTACTAAGAAAAACCATTACTGGAGAAATGAATAAATACCATCCACTAATATTCAAAAAATAAAATGAGATTAGTAGTAACCTACGACATAAGAAGCGATACCAGAAGAAGAAAAGTCTACAAAATACTAGAAAGCTACGGAGCATGGAAACAATACAGCGTTTTCGAACTAGAAATAACAAAAAAAGAAAAAATAGAATTAATAGACAGACTATCCCAAAAAATAACCAAAGAAGACAACATCCGAATATACACATTATGCAAAAAATGTGCAAAAGAAATAGAAGAACTAGGCAAAAAAACAAAAGAAAACAAAGACTTCGTAATATAAAAAACACACAAAAAACAAACATATATAAAAACATTGGACAACCCCCATCCAAGAAAAAACACACAAAAAACACAAGAAATAAGGCTTTTTAATACAAAAAGAAAACATCTAACCCCCGCCTCTAAACACCTTAGAAAATCCAAAAGGAATTGAAACTTATAGGAAGGGACTCTGGTTTCCAACCTATATGGACTCTCTAAACACCTTAGAAAATCCAAAAGGAATTGAAACCATAATATTGAGCGGGTTGGTGAGGATGAACGTGACCTCTCTAAACACCTTAGAAAATCCAAAAGGAATTGAAACTCGGTATCTCCCGGTCAGGTGTCTTAATAGTCATTTTTCTCTAAACACCTTAGAAAATCCAAAAGGAATTGAAACATTCCTCAAACCTTAATCCATACCAACCAAAAGAATCTATCTCTAAACACCTTAGAAAATCCAAAAGGAATTGAAACTTTGTTGATGGTGATTACCTCTATACAGCTAGTTTTGCTCTAAACACCTTAGAAAATCCAAAAGGAATTGAAACCTTTGGATGGGGAGTTTGAGTTGTCTGGGTCTCCGTATGCTCTAAACACCTTAGAAAATCCAAAAGGAATTGAAACGATAGTTATAAGGAGTGGGTGCGTGAGCCTCTTTATCTCTAAACACCTTAGAAAATCCAAAAGGAATTGAAACTTTCAGTTTATTGCTATGATGACTTTGAATTAGAATACTCTAAACACCTTAGAAAATCCAAAAGGAATTGAAACTTTCAACATTTATGGTTTGTTGCCAACTATCTATGGTTTCTCTAAACACCTTAGAAAATCCAAAAGGAATTGAAACACCTATTTATAAGTAACACAGAAACCCAATGAAACAACTCTAAACACCTTAGAAAATCCAAAAGGAATTGAAACTTTATGTTGGGTGATATGGTGGATGGTGAGGCGATTTACTCTAAACACCTTAGAAAATCCAAAAGGAATTGAAACAGGAATAATGGCCACCCTTCCACAAACCCACAAAGAACTCTAAACACCTTAGAAAATCCAAAAGGAATTGAAACAGATTGATGGGGAAGACATTGTACTATCAGGCTCTCTGGATCTCTAAACACCTTAGAAAATCCAAAAGGAATTGAAACCCATTGGGTCTTTTCTGTCACTGCCTTTACCTACTTCTGCCTCTAAACACCTTAGAAAATCCAAAAGGAATTGAAACCCATTGGGTCTTTTCTGTCACTGCCTTTACCTACTTCTGCCTCTAAACACCTTAGAAAATCCAAAAGGAATTGAAACGGTCTAGCTCCATTGTAGGGAGCTATCGGCACTATCTCCCTCTAAACACCTTAGAAAATCCAAAAGGAATTGAAACTTGCTCCCCATTCTTGGAGGAATTCAGAATCGATTAGGCTCTAAACACCTTAGAAAATCCAAAAGGAATTGAAACTCTAAAGAGGATGTTGGCCGAGTTATTGATTTATTAGCTCTAAACACCTTAGAAAATCCAAAAGGAATTGAAACGAAAGTCAAGGATTCCTTAAGGATGGTGGAGAAAATGACTCTAAACACCTTAGAAAATCCAAAAGGAATTGAAACTAAATATGTCTGATGTTCATATATTGGAGATGGTTATCCTCTAAACACCTTAGAAAATCCAAAAGGAATTGAAACGGGCGGAAGGAATAATCGAAGCAACAATCGAAGCCCCCCTCTAAACACCTTAGAAAATCCAAAAGGAATTGAAACCACATCACCGATTCACGGGGTGCCCAAATCTAGAAACCTCTAAACACCTTAGAAAATCCAAAAGGAATTGAAACAATGGTTTTATACTTCTATGTAAAAAAACCTCTTAAACTCTAAACACCTTAGAAAATCCAAAAGGAATTGAAACAGCTCAGGTTTGTTGTCTTCGGTCTTCTGGTACCAAAGCTCTAAACACCTTAGAAAATCCAAAAGGAATTGAAACAAAGGATTTAACGAAATTGAAACAAACGAAGATAACGAGACTCTAAACACCTTAGAAAATCCAAAAGGAATTGAAACATACAAAAATGTATCGAGAGAGCAAGAAAATACGAGCACTCTAAACACCTTAGAAAATCCAAAAGGAATTGAAACACAGGTAATTTAACGGTTGAGTTGTCTTTTGAAAGTGTCCTCTAAACACCTTAGAAAATCCAAAAGGAATTGAAACTGTATGCAAACTTTGGTGTATAACCATGTTTTCTCAAGCTCTAAACACCTTAGAAAATCCAAAAGGAATTGAAACTTATATGTTTTAGCGAGGTATCTCTAAATGAATTTGTTTCTCTAAACACCTTAGAAAATCCAAAAGGAATTGAAACGGTTGAAAACTCCGTTTGTTGTGTCCATGCTGCCAGAGCTCTCTAAACACCTTAGAAAATCCAAAAGGAATTGAAACGCTAAGAGGATTGCCCATGCGTAGGCTGATCCACGTTCTCTAAACACCTTAGAAAATCCAAAAGGAATTGAAACGTTAAAAATCTCATATATGCACTAAAAAGGTTGTTAAACTCTAAACACCTTAGAAAATCCAAAAGGAATTGAAACGATGAGAGTCCTGAGACTATTGAGGATTGGTGTGTTAGTCTCTAAACACCTTAGAAAATCCAAAAGGAATTGAAACGTAGCGGAAGAAACAAACACAACAGAAATTGAATTGGACCTCTAAAGCAATAGAAATAAAAATAGAGATAAACCGAGAAAAATACCCACCAGAAGAATCAAAAGAAAAATGGTGAAATAAACTAATTTAAAATTATTCATCTCAATGCTAATAGCGCTAAATTAATTACAACTTTGTTTAAGAAAGCTCCCTTTTTTAACCAACCATAGGTATATACAGAAAAATAAGGTATCCACCTTTACCTTTTATAAACGATAAAAATTGCATATTCTAATTCAGATTATCAAGTGTTCAAATTAATGTTTTTGTTATACCATATGTGAAGGAGGTTATCCATCCTCCTAATAAAATTAAGCTTATTGCATCACCTGTGTTTATAAATTCTATAAAGATCATAATTAAGGCGAATAGTGATATAAGGAGTGTAATACCACTTACAATTAATATCCAGTTATTCAATTCTTTACGAAGATATTTGACTATATCTTCTTTATTAGGATTATTAAACCGCTTTAATCTTTTTTTAATCTTTTTAACCAAATTATCAATTAAAACCCAAAATATTGTTACTACAATTAAAGATGGAATTAGTAGAAAAACAATTAAAGATTCACTAAAAACCTCTGATTCTACATAAAGGTAGAAAAATGTTAGGATAGGGAGTACTGCTAGAAACCGAGCAAATTTCTTATCCTTGTAAAGCTCATAACCCAATAAAAAAACCGTGCCGCCAGTTATATCAACCATTAATATATCTTTTTAAAATATTGTTTATAAAAATAACTTTGCATTAAATTTCAAAGCATATTTTTTTAAAAACTATTTTTCTAGTTAATTTATATATTAGTAAAAATAAAAAAGATTTTCAGAATAAAAATATCATGTCATTTAAGCTAAAACCAGAGGCTTTAATTACCTTAATTGCTGTTTGGACTGCTTTTATAGTTAACTATTTTTTGGAATTAATTATAGAACCAACTGGTTTTCACTTACTAAAAGTAATGTTTATTTCAATACTTTTATTCGTAATGGTTATTAAAAGCCTACTAATAATTCCGTTCATTCAAATACAACAGTTCTTTAGAACATTTAATCTCGATATTATGGAAAAAAGATCTCCGGTCTCTGAGTATAAGCTTAATTTAGTGGTTGCTTCAATCATTTCCTTATTAGTTATAGATTACATATATCTATATTTAATAGAAGTTTTTGAAGTAGAATATGTCTCATTTTTGCTAACAATAATATTCATAACACCTGTTTTTTTAATTTCAAAGTATTTATCAGAAAATATTTATTTTTGATTGCGTTTTTAGTTTAATATTTTCGTAAAGATGTTGGAAAACACTTTTAAAATAAATTATGAACTTTATATTCGATGTTTTTTATTTCTTTAATTTCACATTTTTTTGATATTTTTTACTTTTATCCCCATATCTTGCTATATTCTTTCTGTATATCTTCAGCTACTACATCTAGATATATCTGTGTCGTTGAAAGCGAAGAATGACCCAAAATTTTCTGAAGTGTCCTTAAGTCCATCCCACTTTTTAGGCAGTGGATTGCGAAGCTGTGTCGCCATTTATGGGGCTTAGATATAAAATCACATTTTTCAGCGTATTTATAAACTATATTCCTCAAAGTTCTTGAGGATATATCAAATACATATTGGTTTTTGTTTAGGTTGTTTGTCCACATTTTCAACAAGTTCTTAATTTCCTGGGGTACTGGTACGACCCTATCTTTCCCACCCTTACCATTTCTGATTATTATTCTTTTTTCGTTGAATTCGAGGTCTTTTTTCTTTAGTGTTGTTAGTTCGCTGCCTCTTAGGCCTGTGGTCCATAGTATTTTGAGTATTAGGTAGTCTCTTTGGTTTTCTTGGTCGGCTTTTTCTAGCATTTCTTTGATTTCCGTTTTTCTGTGGTATTTCGGTAATTTTTGGTGTTGGTTTTGTGTTTTATAGCCTGTTTTGGTCATTTTATTCCTCTTTTTCTTCCGTTTTTCTATGAAAACGGAAACAATAGAACCATATAATCTAATGACATTTATAGTTATCAATATGAAATTCTATCCAAAAGATATCTCTAACTTAATTTCCACTAAATCGTGAAAGATACGAACAAAAGATTGTTTAAAGAACTCTTTTTATTTGGACAGAATTAAGTATATAGAAAAACTGGTTTTTCAATTTAAGCTTTTATATGTGGAAGATATTAATTATTTTAATTTATAAAAAGAGATTCCAAAAAAAATCCATAAAAACTAAAATAAAAAATGGCGAGGCATAGAGCTCTATAAAGCTCTAAGCACTATTCAGTGATGTTATCTGTAATTAAATACGGACGGTCAACTTCTTCATAATTACATAAAGTTTCTACTTGAAGAGCATCATATCATTTATAATTTTTTCGACCTCTAGATCAACGACTAAATTAAATTCTCCAATTGTTATGGGGGTAGCACCTTTTTTTAAAATCAAACTCGGCAAGTCCAGAAAGAATGGTTTTAAATGTTTCTTCAAATGTATCAGGGTATTGTGAAACCTTTATCTATTATTGATAACTATTTTTCAGTTGGTTATGGCTTTCAATATTCTTTTGGTTGATGATGAGCCTGGTTTGTTAGATTTAGCAGAAATCTATTTGGTGAAGGAAAGTGAAGATTTGGAAGTCGAGACAACCAGTTCTGCAGAAAAAGCGTTAGAGTTAATTAAGGAAAATGGTTTTGATTGTGTTGTTTCCGATTACCAGATGCCCTCCATGGATGGCCTTGAGTTCTTGGAGAAATTAAGAAATGAATTTGGTATGGATATTCCTTTTATATTGTTTACCGGTAGGGGTCGAGAAGAAGTTGCAATGAAAGCCCTAAACTTTGGAGCGGATAGGTACATTCAGAAAGGAGGGGATCCAAAAAGCCAGTTCGGTGTTTTAGCAGATGCTATAAAGCAGGAGGTGGAGCGCTACTACAATAGAGAAAAACTTCTTCGATCCGAAAAAGAGAAGAACCTTATACTAGAGAGTAAGACTGAGCTTATCGCATATCACGAGATGGATCATACAATTAGATGGGCAAACAAGGCCTATGCAGATTTTGTTGGTCTAGATAAGGAAGAACTGATTGGAAAAAAGTGTTATGATGCTTGGTTGGGGAGAGATACTCCTTGTCCTAGCTGTCCAGTTGAAGAATCTTTGAGGCATGAAGAGGAAAGAGAAAGAGAACTATCTCCACCAGGTGAACCAAACTACTTTAACATAAGAAGTGTCCCAGTCAAAGATGAAGAAGGTAACACTATAGGGGCAATAGAAACAGTAGTTGATATAACTGAGAGGAAAGAGGTGGAGGAAAAATACAGAATTATAGCAGAGGGCTCAAAAAACGGAATCTACATTTTTCAAGACAGGGAGTTCAAATTTATCAACGAAGCAATTATAGAAA
Organism: Methanonatronarchaeum sp. AMET-Sl; assembly: GCF_029854155.1. NCBI lineage: Archaea > Methanobacteriati > Methanobacteriota > Methanonatronarchaeia > Methanonatronarchaeales > Methanonatronarchaeaceae > Methanonatronarchaeum > Methanonatronarchaeum sp. AMET-Sl. Next base: position 501,011 of record NZ_CP122958.1, read on the forward strand.
TGTCTGGATACACTAGAGAAGAACTTAATAACATGCGGTTTCTGGATCTTGTACACCCAGACTATAGAAAGAAGATGAAAAAATGTACAGAAAAGATATTAAAAGATAATCTGTCTGGGCTACAGGAAAAACACGAGTTCAGGCTGTTGAAGAAAGATGGTAATACTAAATGGGTTCAGCTGACAACTTCAGTAATAGAGTATAAAGGTAAACCCGCAATAATTGGTAACGTGGCTGATATAACCGAAAGGAAGCAGGTGGAGAAGAAGCTTCGTGAAAGAGTCAAGGAACTTAAAACCCTCTATAAACTTTCAAAAATCTCTATGGAGACTATATCTATAAAGGAATTATTAAAGAGAACGGTTGATTTAATTCCTCCCGCTTTACAATCACCTGATATAGCTTGTGCAAAAGCTAAATGGAGGGATATAGAGGTACAGACGGATAATTATCATGAAACTGAATTGAAAATCAGGAGTAATATCTCTCTCCAGGAAGAGGGAGAAAGTTTCGTTGAAGCCTGCTATCTGGAAAAGAAACTAGAAATAGACGGAAGTCCTTTTTTAGAAGAGGAGAAAAACCTAATTGACACTATTGCTGAAAGACTGAAGGAAATTATACAGTTCAAGGAAAATGAGAAAGAACTCAGAGAGCCTCGACAAGACTACAAGAACCTAATAAACGGAATGAACGACACGGCGTGGGTCATAGACCTCGACGGGAATATCGTCGAGGTGAACGAGGCATCTATCAAAAAACTAGGGTATTCCAGAAAAGAACTGCTCTCTATGAAACCTCACGACATCGATGCCTCATTAGAACCAGGTGAAATAACAAACCTTATCAAAAGCATGCCAGAGGACGAGATACAGGTCTTCGAAACCACTCATGAAACAAAACGTGGAGAAAAAATTCCAGTAGAGATCAACTCCAGCCTCATAACCTATCGTGGAGACCCAGCAATTCTGAGTATTGCCAGAGACATCACAAAAAGAAAAGAAGCTAAAAACCAAGAAGAACTCCTCCACTCCCTACTAAGACACGATCTTAGAAACAAAGCCCAAATCGTGCAAGGCTATCACGAACTATTGGAAAATTACAATTTACCCGAAAAAGCAGAAAAATACCTGGAGAAAGCGAACAAAGCAGTCCAAGACAGTATAAATCTAATCGAAAAGATCAAAAAGTTGATAGAAATCAGAAAAAAAGGAGAATTAATGGAAGTCAATATCAATCCAATCATAAACAAAATTATTAATGAAAATAAACCCCAAACCGAAGAAGAAGGAATAGAAATAGAATATAAAAAATTAGACTGTAAAGTTCAAGCCGGTCCACTTACCAAAGAACTGTTCTCAAACATTATAGAGAATTCAATAAAACATTCAGATTGTAACAAAATCCAAATTTCAGGAAAAGAAACCGATGAAAAATGCATAATAACCATAGAAGACAACGGCAAAGGAATCCCCAACAACATAAAAGACAAAATATTCGAAAGAGGCTACAAAACAGGAAAGAAAGCTGGATCAGGTCTAGGACTCTACCTAGTCAGCAAAATCACTGAAGGATACAACGGCTCAATAAAAGTCAAAGATTCAAAACTAGGCGGAGCCAGATTTGATATAGAACTAAAGAAAACCTAAACACCCAATAACAATACAAGAAAATTTATTCAGCCAGAACCCACATAATCCTTCCCGGAATTAATTATACAAGATAAATCATAAAAAAGAAAAGAAAAGAAAATATAAAAGTCTAATTAACAGGACAAATAACACCGTCTCCATCATAATTTAAAAGACAACCCCCTTCACAAATCAAATAAAACACTGATAGAAAGTTTGAAACAAGCTATAATAACCTACATAACCCATCAAAACCTCCTTTTCTTCCGGTTTTATGTAAAAACTGAAACAATAGAATCATAGAATTTAATGACATTTATAGTTATCAATGTGTAATTCTACTCAAAGGATATCTTTAACTTAATTTTCACTAAATTTTAAAAGGTACAAACAAAAAAATACAGAATCACAGCGCCTAGCATATAATAACTCAATGAAACTTTTTAGCCCCAAAACCTATAGATTTTCTAAAAAAATGAATAATTATGAGGTTAAGTAAGTTATAAGTCAAATTGTAAATAGATTATCAGATTAGGAAGAAACTAAAGGATATAAAATAATTAGTGTAGTGGTTATCTGGTGTTTATAAAATAATAGAGATAATTATGAATAAAAGAAAAAAGGACGAGGAAGAAGTAAAAGAAATTTTACTTGGAATAGATATGTTCCTAGAGAAAGAATTTGATAAACGTATAACTGATATAAGTTCAACGAGACTCCATAAAATTTGTTGGTTAGTCATTGAAGAATTCGACTTAAATATTACTAGAGCATGGTACAAGAGAGGACAATTTATTTTTAACGGTCAAGAAACTATTAAAAAAACAAATAAAGAAGGAATTTCGGATATACAGCAAGGTGAATTATCAGAGAAATCTAAAAAATTTCTAACTAACAATAGAAAATTACTAAGCAATTATATAAACACCTCTTTTCAACATTTTATTAAGTATGATTATCGCCATTATGCGCCACAAGAATTTCAAGAATTCTATGAGGCACATAACATTATATTCGATGTAATGTACAGTCTCTTGGATAAAAAAGATTTAAACAAGTTTCAGAATGCAATAGAGCGTGTGGATGCGAAAGAAAAGATTTCTAATAAAATAAGCAAAATACATCTCGAATTAATATCAAATGAATCTTTTAATCAAATAGAAGAAGAATATATAGAATTTACAAATATTTATGAAGATTTATTTTTATCCCTAAAATTCAAAGCTGAAAATGATGAACTAACCAATAAACAGTGGAAAAAAAGTTTAGAGGTTTTTAAGACATATTTTGATCAACATGCAAATGATAATGAAGATGTATGGGGTAAAATTGCCTGGATAATCAGTAATGAAACAGTAAAAGGCCGTGATTCTGAAAGAATAAAAAATATATCAAATAACAAATTAAATCAGACAATTGAAGATTTAAAATCAATAAATAGGAGAACAAGACGAATATTAGAAGATTTCGACTTACAACCAAAAGAAGAGATATACACCAGCTCCCTTAAAGAAACAGGATTCCCTGAATCAGACAAAAAAACCATAAAAAGATTCACACACACTTACTCCATCAAGAATAGAGAATAAATGATAAGTATGAATTCTAAAGAAGAAACTTATTTTCTAGATACAGCTATATTTATCTCATATACAATAACCGATGAAGACATAGAACCCTATCATTCTAATTGCTGTAAGCTTTTTAAAAACGAAAAATGGTTACATTCATCCGAAACTGTAAAAAACGAACTTGAAAAAATCAAAGAAAGAAGAAGAAAAGCATACAAACTCCTATTGAAAAAATTATCAAAAAACCTAAATAATGAAGAAATAATCCACTTAATAAAACAGGAAGTTCATATAAGCCCTAATGATGAAAAACACTTAAAAAACCTACTTAATAAAATAACCCCCCTCAGAGAGGAAGATAAAATCACTTACATGAGACACCTTATAAAAATATGGAACAAACGAATTGAAAAAGCAAAAAAGAAAATTGAATTATTCTGTACCCCTCATACAGATACTCAAATTAAAGAAATACTAATAGAAAATTCAGACTCAAAATTTGGTGAATTAGATGCAGAGATATTAATTGATGCCTATAAATGGTCAGACAAGGGTTTTTCAAACCCTATTTTTTTGACACAAGATACAGGGATTACTGAAAAACACAAAGAAATTGAAGAAATATTTCAAAAATATTGGAATAATTACGATCCAAAATTGGATCCGGAACTCTCTGAGTCAAAAAAGTTTTTAAAGTTCTTATTTATTGAATCTTATCAACCATAACAAGTTTTAAATCAATTACAAGATTTAAAATCAATTTAATCAAAAACCAGTTTTTTCATTACCTATTTTGAGAATCTCTAAATTTCAAAGTCAAACTTTAAAAATAAACTGATTGAACAAACCCTTCCTCCAAAACAGGAGAAATCGCTTGATTTATGGAAGAAAATTATTTTCCTTAGAAGACAAATTAAATATAAAAGAACCAGTTAGTTACATCGACTAATAACACCAAAAATCAAGGAGAAATTTTTACCAAAATTATATTAAGTATTTTCGGTTTTATTTAATATAATTAGAAAAATGTCTGAGGATAATGAATTACTTGGAAATAAAATGTTGGAGATTTTTAAAGAAAGAATAAAAGAAAAAGAGAATGTATCTGGAGAAGTAAATGAAGTAGTGAGTTCTCTGGCAGAAGAACCGGATTTTGGTGGTCGTGAACAAATTGTTAAATGCTTAAAAGAGGCGAAAAGGATAAATGAAGATTGAATCTTTAAAAATAAACAATTTTCGAGGAATACCTGAGGAGGAGATCAATCCAGGGGGAGATAACTTCTGCATAATTGGACCAAATGGTTCAGGGAAAACCTCAGTTATATCTGCTATAGACTTTCTTCTAACTGGTGAAATACAAGATTTAAAGGGCGAGGGAACAGGGAACATCTCAATAAACAAGCACGCTCCCTATATAAAAGAGAAAACAGAGAACACATGGGTTAAAGCGACTTTTTCTAATAATGGTAAAACATTTGAATTAAAGAGAAAGCTTTCAAATCGACATAAATTAATTAAATGCGAAAAAGCTCCTGACAATGTTGAGTCAATGTTAAAATTGGCTAAAAGGGGTCAACACTATCTCTCCAGAGAGGAAATACTCGACTTCATAGTTTCAAAACAAAGTACAAGGTCTGAAAAACTCCGAACATTATTAAATTTGAGCCAGATTAAGGAAAAGCGATTGGAACTTAGAGGTGCCAAAGAAAGATTAGAGGAAGAAGCTTCCCGTCTTGAGAGAGAATTGGAAAATTTCAAAACTATGCTTTTTGGAGATTTTGAAAACGTTTCTAATTTGGAAGACCTTCTTAGTAAAGTAAATGAACTGAGGAGTGAATTAGGTGGCTCACCTTTAAATGAACTATCAACAGATGAATCTTTTAGATCAGGCATAGACTCTCCTATAGTTCGAGCCAGCGCAAGCCCTCTTAAATCAGAAAACACGAAAGACCTTCTCAAAAACATTGAAGATTGGTTTGAAACAAAAGGAGATAAGTTTTGGGACGATTATGACAAACTAGAAAGTAAGATAATAGAGGCTAGAAAAGAAAAAGAGGCAATTCAAGAACTTAAAAAATTGGATTTAATTTTAGAAGGTAAAAAATTTGTAGATGAAGATACCAAGGAGTGTCCACTTTGTAAAAAACCATGGGACTCTCAAAAACTAAAAAGTTTTCTTGAAGAAAGAGAAAAGAAAGCTAAAAAGATAAAAGAAACAAAAGATGAAATCGAAAAATCCAAAAAAGGAGTCTTAAATACCATAACTGATATTAGAGTTTCTGTAAATTCTTTAGTTGAAATTTTGGAGCAGCATGAAAGCTTTGAAACACAAAAATTAGAAGAGTTCAGGAAAAATCTCCAAGAAATTGAAGAAGGACTAGATAAACCTATTGATAATATCTCTTTAGATAAAATAAATGAAAAAGAAAGAAAACCTAAAATCGTTAAAAATGAGATAAGACAACTGATAAAGAAATCTGAAGAAATACCCAATCTAAATGAGATAGAAAATATCTGGGATAAATTACATACCACACACCAAACCTACAAGAAATACAGAAACTCAAAAAAGAAATCTAAAGAAATGCGAAACTTAGCTGAAGAAATGAAAGAAGTATATACCGAATTTCTGAGATCTAGAAACAAAGTTCTAAATCAGACTTATAATTCAATATCCGAAAGATTTCAAAAACTTTATAAAAAGCTACACAATGATGAAAAAGATTTTTGTTCTAAAATCGAACCTACTGAAACCGGTCTAGAAATGAAAGTTGATTTTTATGGAGAAGGAAACCATCCTCCTCATGCACTCCACAGCGAAGGACACCAAGACAGTATGGGAATCTGCCTGTTTTTGGCTCTCTGTGAATACTTGAACAGTGATGACTTCAAATTAATAATGCTTGACGACGTGGTTATGTCTATAGATTCTCAACATCGAAGAGACCTAGCTGACTTACTCAAAGAAGATATTTCAGAAAACTTTCAACTGCTAATTACTACCCATGATAAACTTTGGTATCGGCACCTAAAAACAAAAGGAGTTGTTTCTTCGAAAAATACAGTTACCTTTTCATCTTGGTCTCTTGAAGAGGGTCCCATTCGAGTTGATCAGCTTTCAGATGGATGGAATAGAATAGAAGATTTGTTGGAAGACGGTGATGTTAACGGTGCAGCCCATAGACTTAGATACACCGCAGAATGGTTCCTTAGAGAAGCTTGTGACCATTTCAACGCAGAAGTTGAATTCAAAGCAAATGGACGCTGGACACTTGGAGATTTCATGGACCCCGCAACACATAAATTCAAAGACCTACTAAAAAGGGCAAAGGAAGCTGAAAAATCTTGGGGAAAGGATATAGACGATATAAATGAACTCGATAATAAAAGGAAAGAGATTTACAAATCACTAAACATAGAAAAAGGCGCAGTAAACCCTAATGTGCATTACAATCCAAATGAATGGGCTAACTTCACTGTTACAGAACTAAAAAAAGTAGTCAAAGCTTTTAATGATCTTTACAACCTTTTTTGGTGCGAAAACTGCGGAAGTTGTCTTAAAGTTTCTAAAGAGAATTATCACGAAGAAGGGTTTAGTTGCAAATGTGGAAAAAAAGCAAACTGGACTCTTTCGAAGGATAATTAATTAAAAATTCGAAAAATCTGAATGTTAAGAAATTTAAAAATTGAATATTCTTCTGTTTTGATCATTCTCAAATATATTTGAATGTGTTTTTGAATCTAGTTGCAGAAGTTCTTTGTTTTTTATATAATTTCTAATTGTATTTTTTTCGTGTAAGATTCTCTTCAGATTCTCTGTTTCATTTATTTTAATATATGAGTCAATAGCTTTACAAGTCTTGGCTTTTCCCATTAAATTATTCTGATTATCGACTTTTTTAGAAATAAAATCATCTTTTATTAGTGTGGGATGTTTAACTGGATTGTAATAATAGTAAGAGTAGGGATCAAAAATTTTGTTGTTTTTTATAAAAAGTCTCTTCTCATATTCTGATTTTGTCAAGCCAAGCTCTTCCAAATACTCCTCAAAATCATTCTCTTTGCTAAAGAAGCTTAATTTTTTTGTAGTTGAACCTATTATTTCGCCTCCCATGAATTGGCCTATAATATCTGATGGTTTGTTTTTATCATCCTTGATATGGGGAGATATCTCCTTTTTCATGTGGGAGTAAAAAATACAAAATTCAGTAGGATCATATCTCCTTTCTAAAGTATGTAATATTGTTCTTAATCCGGCAAGGTTTCTTCCTTTAATAGGTCTAGAGCTAAAATTTATCCAGATATTGGTGTATCCTTTCGATTCATAAAAATCCAGAATTTTTCGTGTTGTTTTTTCGCTTAATTTAGTTTGGATGGGTACAAAAATCGGTTTATTATTTCTTTCAGAAAGTATTCTAGTGAAATAATCAATTCTTTTTTTATATTCTTCTAATGTTACAGTAACCCCGGATTCTGTATTTTTAATTTCTTGAATACGTATATCGGGTACTAAAACCATTCCTTTAGAGTAGCTATATAAATTATGTAAAAATGTATCAAAGTTTTTTTTATTCAATGGAGGATACTTTCTATTGCTATAAGTTGATACTCTTTCCTTAAATGGATCTCTATGAAAAGAACATGAAGTAACTGAAATAGCATTAGAGACTTTTTCAATCAAATTAGGTTTTATACCCATTATTCTCAAAAATTTTGTCGTGTCATTTGTGTATCCTTCTATTATATCATTAATTCCTTCATATGTTCGGGGATCTCTTATGATTTTTGTATTATCAAAAATAAGTTGATTTTGATTCAAAGAATTAAATATGTCTAATGTTTTTCTTGATAAACCATTCATATCTGCAGCTTGGGTTGGTGTTGTAATATTTTTGTATTTTCTCGAATCTATGTTTATTTCCTTATATTTATAGAATGGTAATTTTGAATCTTTTTCAAATTGGCAACAATTTATATGAGGATCAAAATTATCAGTCAATTTTCTCCCCTTAAAGTTTCTTTAAATAAAGGGTATATCTCATTCTTCCATTTTTCCTTATTTATATTTAAAGGATGATTTCCATTATTTATTGAATTTTTTGTGGCTTTGCATACATCATAAATTAGTTTTTCATTTAACTTGTTGGTATCAGTTTTAGTTAAACAAATAAAACGAAAAGTTCTGACTAAATTTGATTTAATTTGGTCAAAATTTTTATCAACAAATTTGTAAGCTTCATTATCATCAAGTATGAGATATTTAAGTTCATTAGCTTCCTTTAAAACATATGAAACACCTATAGCCTCATATTCAGCATCTTTTATATCTTCTCCATCAACTTCATCGAAATTTTCAATCAAAAAATTATAAAAAATTTTGAGGCCACTTGCTAAATTTACTTCAGATTCAAAATATTTTGTTTTATCGAAAAAAACTTCATCTCCGTACACTTCTTGTTTAATCTCATTTTTTATTTTTGGCCCGATTACAAAATCATAACTTCTAATTAGTTTATGAAGATATTTCTTACCTTCAATATCACTATAAAAAAAGATATAAAAAGATGAGTCCGCTACGGAATTCATGTTTTAACCCAGATTAAACAACTTCCTTCTAATTCGCTCTTTAGCATTACTGTCCTCTATTTTATCCTTTTCACTAGATTTTACAGTATATCCTTCAAATTCAGGAGTGTTATACACAAAATAAAGTAGCTCCTCTGAATCAAAATCTTCTAATAAATCATGAACCATCCGCATAGCACCAAGAATTTGATTAAGCTCTTTGTCATCTTGTCTTTTAATGCCATCAACTATATCTTTATATTTACAATACCCCTTTTCGGTTATTTTAATTTTGCCTCCATGAATCTTATCACTACCTTTATAAGTCCAACAATTTTCAAGAGAATAGGGATATTTAATTGAACTTTGAATCCTCTCAGAATATGGGCCCTTATAATGAGCTATAAAATCAAAAATTTTCTCTATTCTTTTGGACATTTGACCCATTAAAAACATTTCCTTTTGAATTTTAAGCATACTAAGTTCTTTTTTACTAGAAGTACCTAACAAAAGTAATATTAAGTACTCTATATCCTCCTGCTCTTTATCTTTATAGATTTTAAACCCCTCTCACTTAAATCCCTCTAGTAGACTAGTTTGTTTATCTTTGTATATATCTTATTAACTGAACAAAATAAAAAAAATAAATATAAGAAGATATGTTTAAAGTTGATTTTTATTTTTTACTAGTTTTAGTTCGATTTTTTGTTTCTCCCGATTCACATAAATCTCAAGATTATAATTATCAGCAACAGATTCAGGATTTATCCCAAGTATCAATGATATATATCTTGGAAATGGAATCCGTGGATATATCCGACCTCCCACCTTTACTTTATATATTTTATAAGGGTTGTTTGGTAATGGAACCCTTTCATTACATACCTTAACCAATTTAAATACCTCCAAATTTTTTTAATAATACATCCCGTTAAAGTCTAAAACACCATCATCACGATTTTCATTTATATTCTCATCAGATTTACTAGGTTTTTCTTGTCTTAACTCGGTCATAGATTCATTCAAAGCTCTGAGAGTATCGAGAAGCTCTTTTTGAGTTTCTTTAAGCTCATATATTTCACTTCTAACTCCTTTCTCGTTAATTAAATCCGGCTGCAGTTTTTCAGCAAATTCTTTTATTTTGTGATTAAGAAGTTGTTCCGTGACGATCCCTTGAGTTCGCAAGGCCCTAACCAAACCAAGGTCCTGAGCCAAAGTCCGAAGACCCTCAACCTCAGCCTTCAAACCAGGCAAAGGAGAATGATCAAGCCAGCCATCCGGTAAATCCTTGAGAGCTAACCTAACACCATTCTTGGTCTTAGAGAGTCGTACTTTGTCTTCTCCATAGTTGAATGCATACTCCCGTTTCTGAGTCCAACCCTCAAAACCAATATTATTCAACCTACCGATTTTTAGTTGGCCGTTGGATTCCAACCGCAACCTCTTCAAAAATGAGACAAACATATTTTTAGTTCGCTCCAACACCCTTTCCTCTTCTTCCTCGAAAGGAAATAGTAGGCCTTCATTATTTTCTATTGTGTTGGTGAGGTCTATTGGAGCCCTATACCTATTGTCAGGCAATTTCTTAACTAAGCCAGATTTTGTGGTAACCCTGATCTCATACTCACCAAACCTAAATAAATAATCAGTACGGTTATATGGACTATCATCAACCCGATGGAAAAACTTTAGGCCTGGTAATTTATCCCGGGCTTCCTCAAGTTGATTATGCAATTGGTTCAAGTTGGAGAATTTGATTAGGGCTCCATGTATCTCTAACAAAGGATTTTCCGCTGTCGGTTTCACCCCCGGTGTAAAACCACCTGTATGTGGAATATTATCGAGTAGTATTTTGTATTGTACTGGTTTTGTGTTTCCGGTTTTCTCGATGATTTGGAGTTTTTCAAGTTTTTGTGCGCTCCGGTAGACTCCTGAGATTGTTAGGTTTAGTTGGTTTGCTATTTGGGTGAGATAGTGGCCTTGGTCTAGTAGGTAGAGGAGTTTGCGGTCTGTTTGGTTTAGGTTGTATAGTTGGAGTCTGGTTTGTTTGTTTTGGTTGTTTTTTGTGTGGTTAGGGGGTTTTCTTGACAGGTTTTTCACCCCCAAGTCAAGTTAGAACAGAAAACAGTTTTAATAGCTTTTTTCTGTGTTTCTTGGTTTTTGTGGTGTTTTTGTTTCAAGTTAGTGGGGTGTTTTTGGATAGGTTTTTGGGTGGGGGGTGCCCTTGAATTCAAGTTAGGGTGGAAATTTTTTTGTGTTTGTGTCATTTTTCTTGCATTTTTTGTCTGATTTTTCGTTCTTCTTGTTTTCTGTGTTGTTGTGTTTTTGGTGTGGCTGGGTATTTTCCTTGTTGTTGTAGTTTTTGTCTTGTTCTCCTGATGGATTCGAGTGCTGGCATTTCCTGTAATTCCTTCTGGCCAATTGTGATCTGATAGCAATCATGTGTGTAGTTGTATTTTGCGTATCCGAGTTTTTCTAATACCAGTAATGTTAGGTAGGTGTCGTTGTTTCTGGCTTTTTGGTTGTTTTGGAGTGTTTGTTCGACTGTTGCTCGGACTGTTTGTAGGTCTTGGTTCATTTTTTGTCTCTTTTTTTGTTTCTCATGTTTGGTTCTGTGAGTTTGCGGCCCTCTAATATCTTGGCGATTTTTGGTTGTTCGATGAGGCATGTGTGTCTTGTTTCTCCGAATGATTGGTAGATTGCTTTTCCCATGTTTAGCCTCGGGTTTTGGCTTTTTGTTTTTGGTTTTTGGTTGGGTTTTTGATTGTTTGTGGTTGGTTGAGTATTTGGTGTTTTTTGTCTTGTGCTTCTGCTAGTAGTAGTGCTGATTTTAGTTTTTTTAGTGTGTCTTGGCCGTGTTTTAGGTAGTGTTTGTGTGCTTCTTGGTCTATTTTCATTTTTTGTCTCCTTGTTGTTCTATGTGTTTTCGGACTGCGTGACGTATTAGTTCTGATCTGCTTGTGTAGTTTTTTTCGATTTGTTGGATTTGTTGTATGAGTGGTTTTGGGAATTTTACGTTGATTTGTTTTGTTTCCATACCTTTTTGTATAACCATGTTTATACAACCTCTATAGGTATGGTGTACCCAAACAATATATAAACATTTCTATACCACTGTTATACAAACATAAATGAAAACCCTTAACCATAGTAAAACCATAGTATAACACAATGACAAAAAACAAAGGACAACAAATCAACGTAAGATTCAACCAATACACAATACAAAAAATAGAAAAACTAATACAACAAGGAAAATTCCCAAACAAAAGCGAACTAATAAGAACAGCCGTACAACGACTAATAACAGAACAAGAACTACAAACAAAACACCAAAACAAACAAAACAAATAACACAACAACAACAAAAATCCACAAAAAATAAATAAAACTAATTTAAAAACTATAAAACTAATAATAATCCATGACACCCTACACATTTGTAATCAACGGATTACAAGCAACAGAAACCTTACCGAGGTTGATAGGGGCAGGCCTAATCTTATTAGGTATTACTCTTCTAATTTATGTTAAATTAAATACTCCTGGCTTGTCTGATTTATTCGATTTTTGACGAAGATAAAAAAAATCAACTTCTATCCTTATCAATACCTTGTTTTCCAGATAGAATAGAAGTACAAGCCATAATATATTTCATACCCTCTTTTAATAACTAAAACAGGTGGAGTGGCATCCATCTTAAGAAACTCTTGAAGCAAAATATTTTCTAAACAACTAAATGAATCCAATTACTCTTTGAAATATCTTAAGAAGGAAAAATATAAATAACATTAAATTATAGCTCTTGTTAGTTAAAAATAGAAGAATAAGAACCTGAAAAATCGCTCTCGCCCGGGGCTTAATCTTTAAGGTTCATATCCCTCCTTCTATAGCCACAAACCATATATACCCCCTCAAAAACACCGAAAAAAGAAAAAAACCAACAAAACCACTTCCTGCAGACCAATCTCCCTAAAACTAGACTCCCCATTCAAAAAACCCATAAAAACACCAAAATAAACTCAATAAAGAAAAATAAACGAGATAGAAATAAATAAAACAACAAAGTTTATCCAAAAAAAACAGAGAAAAACATAGACCCAAAAAAAGGTATGTATAGAGCTAAAGGAAAAAAAGCAAATATGAACTCTAGATTTTTTAATGTATCCCTAAAGTACAGGGCTAAGTAGATATCCGTTTTTTTGAACATCCGATAAGATGCTTTACCTTACTCTATCTCTAGTTATATCCAATGTAAGAATTAGATATATTTTACCACCTATTCAATCCTCAAAAAATTCATTTAGACAAATTCGTTTATTGGAAACGTTCTTTGTTGTGTTAGTTAGCCAAAAGTTTCTGTTGCTTTTTTCGTATTAAGTTATTAATGATTAGTGGAGAAGAGGATATAGCTTGGGAGTTGTTGGTTCTTAAGTCTAAGTATAATGAGATTGCTGATATAAAAGAACCACCGAAGAATTTTATTTTAAAGTTAATAAATTGAACTAAGAGGGGGAAAGTTTTGGACTAGGATCCATGGTTATTTTTTAGATCCATCTGAAAGCCATGGACTGAATTCATCATTTTAAAGTTTTTTTAGATAAATTATAAATACTTTAATTGGTAATGTTTTTCAAGGAGACAAGTTTGGTAAGGGCTAAGATTTTTGTTAAAAAGGTTTCAGATATGCCTCTTGATTATGATTATCAATATTGGCTTGCTAGCATGCTTCTGCATCGTTTGGATTGTGCTAGAGGGAAATTAGCTGATTTTTTACATAATTATGATGGATATAGGTTTTATTCTTTTTCTAATCTTATTTTGAAGGATCAGAGGTCTTCTGATTATGGTCTTCAGTTTGATAGTGCTTATTTTATTCTGACTTCTCCGGATGAAAAGTTTATTGAGGGTTTTGTTTCTGGTTTGTTGCAAGAACCAGAATTCAATCTAGGTGAAACATCTTTTCTTGTTAAATCTATAGAAATTATAGATGAAAGGAAAATACCATCTAAATGTGTTTTGAAAACAATTTCACCAATTTATGTTAAAACCAAGCGAGAGATTGATGGTGAGATTAAGGATTGGGATTTATATCCGAAAGATGGTAAGTTCTATGAAAACCTACATAAGAACCTTGTATCTAAATTCAAGGAGTATCATGGTAGAGAGCCTGAAAATGATTTTTTCGACATAACGGAGGTTATCCATTTTAAAGGCCGTAGATATACCATTGCTGGTGACAATAGGAGATGTAGTGAAATGAAGTTTAAGATAGAAGGTTCCGAAGAACTTCTTAATTTCGGATACCAAGCAGGTTTTGGAGAAAAAAATGCAATGGGATTCGGTTGCGTTGAGGTGTCTAACTAATGTTAAAATCTTTAAAGAAACTTGGAGAAGAAATAGGCGTAGATAAAGGTTTTGAAGATGACTTATTAGCTCCAGATGAAGATGAAACGATTGGGATAATTAAAATAGAAAATAGTGAAATAAAACTTAGTAAAGAAATCAAATACCAAGAAGAGGGATCAAACCAATATAAATATTTTTATGCTGGAGGGAATAAGTCACTTAAAGGTGGTACTGGGGGTATTGGTGGTGTAAGTCCTTTTTTTATAAATCCATCTAATATTAAGAAAGATAAAATTGAGGGTAGTAGTGGCTTCATAGATCTTTATAATGAGAAGTATGATGACGGTGTTGTAGATGATTTATTTTGTTTTTTTAAAAATAATTCAAGTTTATTTGAAGAGATGGATGTTGATTGGATTTATATAAAAGAATTTGAAGGGCATGATGCTAGAGAGCGCCATAATTTTTATATTCAAACTTATATCACAGCTCCTCAAAATGAAAATATAAATTGGGTAGAAGGTGTCTGCACGACATGCGGTGATTCAAGAGAAATGAGAGATATTCGTCTTCCGTTCTATTCTTTAGGGGTCACAAACTATAACTTTGGTTTGGCAAGTAATGAGATTAGCAAAGGCCCTTTAAAATTATGTCCAGATTGTGAATTAAAGATAACTTCAGGTTGGAAAATCCTTAACAATATTTTTGGTAATAAATATGTTCTTATTCCATCAACGAGATTTAATTCTAGTGAAAAGTTGAAGAGATTTATTGGTATAGCTAAAGAAAACGTTGGTGATTTTGAAAAGCTTAATAATATTATGGATGATGAGGAGCTCTATAATGAATTTGAGTTTAAGTTTTTAGTTACTGAGGTTCAGCAGTCTAAACTGAATATTTTGAGGTCCGTATCTAATTATAAAGTTTTTGCTGAAGAGTTTGAGGATGAAGAATTAGTTATAGAAGATGATTTAAAGTACTTTCCAGCCAGTAACATAAATATAAATGTAAATAAGGTACACAATTACTTTGATTTAGAGAGGATACTTAAATTCTTTTTTGTTAACGAAAATAACTATCCGTTGTATGAACTTTATGGAGATACTTTTCATTTTTATCAGCTTTATAATACTGATTTACCAAGTAATCTAAATTCAAGGTTTAAACACCTTCTTTATGCGCATAGAGATGAGCTTTTTTCTTTTATTTATGAGTCAGATCCTTCTGCTTTGCCTAAAAAAAGTTTTTTAAGGATTTTAGAAACCTTCCTTAGGTATGAAATTAGGAATATGGATAGTGGCTCTAGTTTTGAAGGTGGTATTGTTAGAAATCGTATTATAGAGGGCTTGAATTACTTTTATTTCTTTAATGTTAAGGTATATGGAGAGGAGAATATGAAAGAAGATATTGAGAGGTTAGAGGAATATTTTGCTAAGTTTGATGAAGATAGTAAACAGGAGATACGTGAAATAGTGAACCAAGATGAAAGGCTTTTATATTTCTTGGTTGGCCAGTTTATACGCAGAATTGATGATTATAGGTATACACAGGATAAAAATAAGATATTTACCGATTTTATAGAATCTATCAATAGAAAAAACGCTGGCCAACGTTTTGCTGAAAACATACTTCAGAATCAGATGTACTATATTGACAGACTTGATAGTAAGGCTAAGTATATATTTGATTTAACTAAAGACAATTTAAATCAGTTTTTTGAAGATAAATCGTTTTCTGAAGTGTTGATATCTTTAATATCAGGGTATTATGCGGATAATATCTTGAAATCCACATATGAAGGTGATGAATGATGTCTGAAGTAAAAAACATGTATCAAGGCATATTCGTAACAGAAACAGTTTTAGGCAATCCAAACGGAAGTTTTGTAAACAATGAACCTCGGAACATCGATGGAAGAGTATTTACAACCGATAAATGTATCAAATACAACATACGTAATTATCTAAAGCAAGAGTACGAAGAAACTGATAGTTTAAAAAACTTTGTTTTTTTCTTTCCTAGAAAAACGGAGGACGCAGAAGACTATAAAGCCAATTATATGACAAAAACAAATGTTTTTAAAGAATATTTCGATAGTGATTTTGAAAAACTTATTGAAAGTTGTATTGACGCTCGGATTTTTGGTGGAACATTTAGTTTCAAGGGAGGGGAAGAAAGGTCTATCTACGGCCCAGTTCAGATAAGCTATGGATTGGATTTGATTGGAGCAGACCTAATGAATCTAAGGGTTGGAACCCCTTTCGCCTCTGATGAAGGAAAACAGAAGACTACAGGCAACAACCGAGTGGTTGACCATGCAGTTATCTCCTATGACATAACAGTTAATCCGAAAAACACATCAGGCCTGCTTAAAAAAAGTGATTTAGAGAAATTCAAAGAGTCCATAGTGAAAGGGACAAACTTAAGAAAGTCTACAAGCAAAAAAACAGATTCAAAAATGTTATTAATGATTAAATTTAAAAATGAAAAAACACTGAACATCGGTGAACTAAAGCACCTTATCGAGATTGATTCAGAAAAAATAACAGACCCAAAAGAAAGACCCAAGAAACTAGTATTGGACCTAGAAAGAGTGAGGGAAAAAATAGGGGACTTCAAAAACGACATTGAAGAAATCGAAGTGTATATGGATAAAAATGTAGAACTAAAAAACTTCTTCGATGAATCTAACGAAATATCAATCAAAGAAAAACCCTTCAGCGACCTATAAATACAGTAAAAGAGGGACCCACAGATGGAGCTAATAACGCTTGAGATTGAAAGCCGTTTCGGATCTTTTACAAAACCAACCTCAACAACAGGCGGGCTATTAACCTACAAAATACCTCCAAAACCAACAATAAAAGGAATAATAGGAGCCATATCAGGATTCAGCTTTAAAGAAACCCATAAATACTTTAAAAACTTAAAAGTTGGAGTTAAACCTATTTCAGAGATAAAAACTAAAACAACCACATTCAACAGCCATTATGGAAACCCAAGGGGCCGAATGGTAAACATCAAACAAGAAGTATTGATCGAACCACATTACCAAATATTCATAGATTTCTCAAAAATAAGAAAAAATGAAAAAGCTATCAAAAAAATAACCAAAAACTTCAAAGAAACATTTAATAGCCCCCCCAATTCACTCTATGAAGCAATCAACAAGATATGCCAAGCTAAAAAGACATACTACTTTCCATATATGGGTAGAAACAACTTTCCTTTAGAATTTAACTCACTCAATATAGACCTCGAAAGGATAGATAAACCAATCAATGAAGAAATGAAAACAAACTCAGTAATACCAAAAGAAATCTGCAGTGACTTTAGAATTCAAGAAATACAAAAAGAAACAGGGGATTTCGGGCTTAATCTCTCCCTTCCCCAAAACCTAAAGATACATATATTAAAAGACCTGCCGATCGACCAAAAAATCAATAGAGAATATAGTGAACTAAAAGATTTCATATTAGCTCCACCCTCAGAAAACATAGAACTAAACATCAAACCAAAACAACCACAAAAACGATATAACTTTCTCAAAACACCTAAAAACAAGCTAATAACCCTATATTAAAACCACTAAAATGTTCCGAGACATAATAAAAAAAGGAGTTATAAAAATCGATGGTTCCGAAAAAAGGCTCATAGCACACAAAGACAAAAACAAAACTGAATACCTAAACGAACACAACAAAAAAACAAAAAAAATATTTAAATATCTCATTGAAACTGAAAACGTATATAAAACACTTTTTAAAGCAATTTCAAATGATTACAATTTAAATTACACAGAAAATGAGTTTAAAAATCTTCTTTTAGAAATGGCAGAATACCACGATATCGGTAAATTAAACCCAAAATTCCAAAAAGAAACGATAAAAAACCCTGAATTCAAAAACTATAAAACACCGAATCTAGCACTAACATCAGAACATTCTGAAATCGGATCCTTATTTTTTTCAGCTAGATTAATGGAGAAAAATGCAGAAAAAAAACCACCAATACTAGTATTACCATACATCATCAAAGGACACCACACAAGAGTAAGAAGCATTTACGAATCAAGCTTAGGAATAGCCAACACACTAAAAAAGAAAAAAACAGCAACCGGATACCTAAGAGAAATAATTCCTGAAGAAAACAAATTAATTGATCGATATCTTCAGGAAGTAATGGATACATATGGTAATAGGGAACTACGGAGCCAGGTTAAAGAAGATTCATCGGCACTATCATTTTTCTACAACTATATCTACTCAACTCTGATAAGGGCAGATTCAATCGCAACAAATTATGCATACAGCGAAATCAATGAAATAAATCAAGAACTACCAAAATATATCCGTAGAATCACTCCTGAACTTATAAAAAAGATAGAAGAGGGCTATAAGAAAAAACAAACAGAATATGAAGGAAAAATAGAAGAAACTCCATTAAACAAATATAGGAACGAAATGCAAAAAAAAGCTTTTAAATCTCTTGATAAGGGGTTAAAAAAAGGAAATTCAGTTTTCTACCTACAAATGCCGACTGGAGGCGGAAAAACACATACGGCAATAGGCCTCACAATAAAACTCCTCAAAGAAACAAAAGCAAACAGAGTTATATACAACCTACCATACATCAGTTTACTTGAACAAAACCACCAATATTTCCAAGAAATAACTGGACTTGATCAAAAACAATTAAGATCCATCCACTCACTTTCTGATGTACCTACCAATGAAAAAGAAGAAATGGAGAAAATAATTTTCTACGATGACTTCTTTGAATATCCAATGATATGCACAACAATGGTATCATTTTTCAACTCAATAATTAAATTTAATAAATACCAAAAATATCGTTTTGGAGCACTATCAAACTCCATAATAATTCTAGATGAAATACAGACCCTTCCAGTAGAATACTGGCCTGAATTCAACTACTTACTAAATGAAATGGCTGAAAAACTCAATTCATACATTTTAATTATGAGTGCAACAGTTCCTGAACTATATAATCTGAAACATACAAAATCTATGGCCCCAGAATTCAAGAAAGACTGCCACCATCTAATTAAAAATCCAGAAAAATACTATGCAAAATTTAAGAGAAACAAAATCAAAAACAAAAAATTCGAAGAAATACAAATAGACAAAAACGGATTTGAAAAACTATCAAAATCAGTGATAGATAAATATCTAAAAGAAATCGAGGAACATGGAAATAATGGCCTAGTAGTAGTAAACACAATTCAAACATCAAAAAACCTATATGAACAGCTTCAAAACGACCTAAAGAAAATAGAAACCCCAACAAGCTGTCTATTACTAAATTCCACAATATTAACGAGTCAAAAGAAAGAGATCTTAAATAAAATCCAATCTAACAACAAAGAAAACATATTACTCATAAGTACACAGACCATTGAAGCAGGGCTAGACGTAAGCTTTGATTTTGTAATAAGAGATTTCGCAATATTAGAATCAATTGAACAAGTAAGAGGAAGATGCAACAGAAATAAAGAAAAACCATCAGGCAACGTATACCTCCTAA
The DNA here is from genome assembly GCF_029854155.1 of Methanonatronarchaeum sp. AMET-Sl. Lineage (NCBI taxonomy): Archaea > Methanobacteriati > Methanobacteriota > Methanonatronarchaeia > Methanonatronarchaeales > Methanonatronarchaeaceae > Methanonatronarchaeum > Methanonatronarchaeum sp. AMET-Sl. The sequence continues at coordinate 520,671 of NZ_CP122958.1, forward strand.
AAAACATAAAAAACCAGACAGAAGCAAAATATATATACCCCAAATGGAGGCTCAAAGAAACCGAAAAAATACTAAAACAAACAAACTTCTCCTACAACCACAAAGACATAAAAAAATACTATAAAAACACCATAAATACAATAAATCAAGAAATAAGCAAAGAAACAAAACTAACCTCAGCTAAAAACAACCGCAACTGGAACAAAATAAAATTCGAAGAAAAAAACAGCCCTAAAAACAAAAACAAAGACGTATTCCACATCGATATAATCGAAGAAAACCAGAACACATATGACTTCTACATAGAGACAGAAATAAAAAAAGAAGCATTCACAGAAAAAGAACTTGAATATATCCAAAATAAACTAAAAATACCAATAAAAAACCAAGTAAACGGCTCAGAAATAATAGAAAAATACATAGAAAAAATAAAAAAACAAAAAGAAAACTATACAGAGAAAAAAATACTAAAAAAACAATTCAAATCCATAATAAATAAATTCACAGTATCCGCCGCAATCCCAAACATCGAAACAGAAATAAACCAAACACTAAAAAAAATCGGGCCATACCATAAAATACCAAAACACCTAATCGGTGAAGAAACCCACCACCTATACTCCAAAACAAAAGGACTGAACAAAAAATACTTCTCAAAAACAGATGAACCAGAAAACAAAATAATATAAAAACCCAACAAAACCACATCCACAAAGCTCAAAAAATTAAAAAACCAGTTCAACCACATTTTTTTATAATAAGGAAAAAATATTTTTAATCTATTTTATAAACTTTACTTAAAGATAAATGAATTATAGAAACTTTAACAATAGAGTTACTGGTGTAGAGGTTGGATATTATTTTATTTGCCATACCAAACTCTGGCTTTTCCACCACAACATCCAAATGGAAAGAGAACATGAAAATGTGAAAATTGGCAAACAATTACATGAAGAAAGGTATCCAAGAGTCAAAAAGGAATTAAATATCAGAAACAAAATGAAACTAGATTTTATAGAAAGAGATGGCGAATTAATCGTTCATGAAATCAAAAAAAGCAATAAAATGGAGAAATCCCACTTTTTCCAGATGTATTTCTATCTAGACTACCTAGAAAAACATAACGTAGAGGCCACTGGAGAAATCCATTACCCCTTATTAAACAAGAAAAAGTCAATCAAACTTGATGAGAACAAAAAAACGAAACTACATAAAACTATCAACAAAATTAAAAAGATTGTTTCTGAGAAATTTCCAAACCCAGAAAGAAAAAATATTTGTAAAAAATGTGCATATGAAGAATTCTGCTTCGGAACAGAAACATAAAGATCCAACATGAACAAAAATGACTATTACATAACACAAGATGGCAAACTAAAGAGAAAAGAAAACACAATCTACTTCACAAACGAAAACACAAATAGAGCGATTCCAATCCACAAAATATACAGTATATATGCCTACGGCTCAATAACAATGACCTCAGGAGCAATAAAATACCTAGGGAAAAAAGGAGTACCAGTACATTTCTTCGATTACTATGGATGGTACAAAAGCACATTTTACCCAAGAGAAACCCTTATTTCAGGAGACCTGATAGTTAAACAATCCGAACATTACCTAGACAAAGAAAAAAGAACCTACATAGCAAGAAAAATAGTAAAAGGATCAATCAAAAACATACTTAAAAACCTAAAATACTACTCTAAAAACCATAAAAACCTTAAAAAACACATAAAAAACATAAAAAACCTCTTAAAACAACTAAAAGACAAAAACCAAATACCAGCAATAATGAGTGTAGAGGGAAAAACAAGAGAAAATTACTACCAAGCCATAGACAAAATGATGGAAAAAGAATACCAGATTGGAACAAGAACCAAACAACCCCCAAACAACAGGATGAACACACTAATAAGCTTTGGAAACTCAAAACTCTACACAACAACACTATCCGAAATATACAACACACAACTACATCCCGCCATATCATACCTCCACAAACCCTTCAAAAGAAGATTTTCACTGTCACTAGATATAAGCGAAATATTCAAACCAATACTAGTAGACAGAGTAATCTTCAAACTAATCAACAAAAACATGCTAAAAGACAAACACTTCGAAGGAAAAATCGGAGACATGCTACTATCAGACCAAGGAACAAAACTCTTCCTGAAAGAATACGACAAAAGAATGGAAAGAACAATCCACCACAAAGGCCTCGACAAAAAAGTATCCTATAGACGATTAATCAGACTTGAACTATACAAACTCACAAAACACCTACTAGGAGCAAAAAAATACAAACCATTAATCATGTGGTGGTAAAAATCTACGTAATAATAGTATACGACGTCAATGTAAAAAGAGTCGACAAGGTAAGAAAATATCTAAAAAAACACCTAAACTGGGTTCAAAACAGCGTACTAGAAGGAAAAGTCACAAAAGCCGAACTAAGAAAAATAAAAAAAGAAATAAAAAAAAAATCACCAACCCACAAGAAGACAGCATACTAATATACCACGTCAGAACACCCAAATACATAAAAAGAACAGAAATAGGCCAAACAAAAGGCAACAAAAACAAAATAATCTAAAAAACTCGTGCTTCTTTAAATAAACACCACACAAACAAAAAAACACGAAAAAACACAAAACACAAAACAAACAAAAATACAAATAAACACCACGCTAAAAACATCCCGTACCTCCACAAAACAACAAAGAACTAATTAACCAACATCCACATATACCTCTAATTAACCCATCTCCAACCTTGGTTTAAATCAGACCTTAGAGGGATTGAAATAGCAGGAAAAACAAACCAATACATAATCCAAAAACACGTTTAAATCAGACCTTAGAGGGATTGAAATCCAACAACAAACAGAAAGAAGACGATAAAATAGTTGGTTTAAATCAGACCTTAGAGGGATTGAAATATGGATAAAGTAACAGACAAAGAAATGCCGATGGATAGTTTAAATCAGACCTTAGAGGGATTGAAATTAGATTTCGCCGACCACGAACGCGATTATAAAGCCGACGGTTTAAATCAGACCTTAGAGGGATTGAAATATCCCTAAAAACCTGAAGGAGGTGATTAATTATGGGTTTAAATCAGACCTTAGAGGGATTGAAATCTATGCTTGTCCCTATCTCTACAGCTATGTTTTCTTGTTTAAATCAGACCTTAGAGGGATTGAAATCATTCCTTGATAACCAGACTCCGTAAATGTCTGCTCCGTTTAAATCAGACCTTAGAGGGATTGAAATCTCCATAAATATATATGGTCATTTACAATTTCATAAGTTTAAATCAGACCTTAGAGGGATTGAAATTTTTTTGTTGTGTATGTCTTGAGTTTTCCTGTTATTGTTTAAATCAGACCTTAGAGGGATTGAAATACGAATTGGTTACACGAATCGGAAAAAGGAAAATGGGTTTAAATCAGACCTTAGAGGGATTGAAATGATCGCTTGAGCATTGAATAATGCGAAGAGTGTCAATAGTTTAAATCAGACCTTAGAGGGATTGAAATAGGTCATAGTCAGCTTCTACATCGTATTCAGCAAGGGTTTAAATCAGACCTTAGAGGGATTGAAATCAAGGAGAGGGAGACATGGATAGTGAAAGTAGTGGGGTTTAAATCAGACCTTAGAGGGATTGAAATAGAGTTACAAGAGACTATTAGTGTTTCGGGAACAGGGTTTAAATCAGACCTTAGAGGGATTGAAATAAAGTTGATAATAAAGCTATTGGTGAAGTGAAAAGTGGTTTAAATCAGACCTTAGAGGGATTGAAATAGCAGGAAAAACAAACCAATACATAATCCAAAAACACGTTTAAATCAGACCTTAGAGGGATTGAAATCCAACAACAAACAGAAAGAAGACGATAAAATAGTTGGTTTAAATCAGACCTTAGAGGGATTGAAATAACGATAAATACCTACAACAAGACAACACAAGAGAGAGTTTAAATCAGACCTTAGAGGGATTGAAATGAGTTTATCTGTATATTCTCTCGCTCTCTCGAGTTCGTTTAAATCAGACCTTAGAGGGATTGAAATGGGTTAAGTTAGGTGACTTGGATCCTGGGCCGGTTCGTTTAAATCAGACCTTAGAGGGATTGAAATATGGATAAAGTAACAGACAAAGAAATGCCGATGGATAGTTTAAATCAGACCTTAGAGGGATTGAAATTAGATTTCGCCGACCACGAACGCGATTATAAAGCCGACGGTTTAAATCAGACCTTAGAGGGATTGAAATATCCCTAAAAACCTGAAGGAGGTGATTAATTATGGGTTTAAATCAGACCTTAGAGGGATTGAAATCTATGCTTGTCCCTATCTCTACAGCTATGTTTTCTTGTTTAAATCAGACCTTAGAGGGATTGAAATCATTCCTTGATAACCAGACTCCGTAAATGTCTGCTCCGTTTAAATCAGACCTTAGAGGGATTGAAATCTCCATAAATATATATGGTCATTTACAATTTCATAAGTTTAAATCAGACCTTAGAGGGATTGAAATTATTCATAAAATGCCAATTCTCGACTTCCGAATCTACTATGTTTAAATCAGACCTTAGAGGGATTGAAATCCGTTTATCCAACAGAGGATATGAAAGCTTTAATTGGTGTTTAAATCAGACCTTAGAGGGATTGAAATGGCTAATACGGCTGGCATGGTGAGTGATTGTGTCCGTGTTTAAATCAGACCTTAGAGGGATTGAAATGCGCCAAAAAACTACAAGAAGCACTTGAAAAACTAGGTTTAAATCAGACCTTAGAGGGATTGAAATAACGAGCTTGGGGGCATAATAGTTTGGAGAAAATCGTTTAAATCAGACCTTAGAGGGATTGAAATAACAAAGGCGAGGTCGTTGAATCATGGATTTTGAAGGTTTAAATCAGACCTTAGAGGGATTGAAATATAAACTGTAGGGTCGTGTTGAATAAAAATCTTAATTGTTTAAATCAGACCTTAGAGGGATTGAAATATGTAGTACCTAAAAATATTATTTAAAAATAAAAAAAGTTTAAATCAGACCTTAGAGGGATTGAAATTTATTTCATGACATATTAGATCGATTAGACGGGACAAGTTTAAATCAGACCTTAGAGGGATTGAAATGACTCTTTGCGCTAGCCCTTTCCTTGCTTCAGTTTCTAGTTTAAATCAGACCTTAGAGGGATTGAAATGCAGACAAACTGAACAAAGAACGACCAAGAACATTAACGTTTAAATCAGACCTTAGAGGGATTGAAATAAGGAAAAGATGGGAGAGATGACAGTTAAAAACGGAGGGTTTAAATCAGACCTTAGAGGGATTGAAATGAATAATGTCGTTTGTTGGTTCGTATTCAGCGCCTATTGTTTAAATCAGACCTTAGAGGGATTGAAATATGTTATATACAGCGATGTTAGGAGGCTAATAGAAATGGTTTAAATCAGACCTTAGAGGGATTGAAATAACACTAGATACAAATGAAGGGTATGGGTTGTATATAGTTTAAATCAGACCTTAGAGGGATTGAAATAGTTTTTAGTTTCGGTTTGTGTTTCTATTTCTATTTTGTTTAAATCAGACCTTAGAGGGATTGAAATATTGAACTACTACAATATAAGGAAAAGGTCAATGAAGGTTTAAATCAGACCTTAGAGGGATTGAAATGCTTGTATATAAGTTGATTAAGGCTAATGCGATGATGTTTAAATCAGACCTTAGAGGGATTGAAATGTACTTAATCAGTTGGATCTGGGTATTTTGTTGGTTGTGTTTAAATCAGATCTTAGAGGGATTGAAATTAATGAACTAAACCAGCCTCACACTCCTTACAATCAGGTTTAAATCAGACCTTAGAGGGATTGAAATGAGAATGGAAGTAATACAACCCTGTGTGGACGTCATGTTTAAATCAGACCTTAGAGGGATTGAAATAGTGATGGGGAAATGAATATTCCGGTTGACAGCGACAGTTTAAATCATACCTTAGAGGGATTGAAATGGTTGTTATATTGTGGAAGCCAAATCGAGCGTTTAGAGTTTAAATCATACCTTAGAGGGATTGAAATTGGTTGACGATGAAGTGAAAACAACTGTCTTGATCAATGTTTAAATCAGACCTTAGAGGGATTGAAATAAACCAAACCAGATACATTCGGAAGCAAACCAAACCATTTAAATCAGACCTTAGAGGGATTGAAATATACCTATTAAGCAGTTGTTATAGTTTTGTTAAATATATGTCGACATCAGTTCCTCCTAGTTCATTATCATGGATTTTTATGAACCATTGTAGTCTTTTATTATTTTTTGCGCTAGAGGTAGCCCTAATCCATGTCTACTGGGTTTTGTGGTATATTCTTTTTGAAATATCTTTTCTTTATGTTTTATTCCATCGCCATCGTCTGATATAACCAACTTAATCTTTACAAGATCTCCATTTAACTTAATCATTATTTTGTTTGCATCCTCATGGGTTATGGCGTTATCAATGATTTCAAGAATTATCACTCCAATTAAGAATTCCGCCCTTATCTCAGTATTGCCTTTGGTTTTATCTTCAAAAAATATCTCTATATTTATACCTGGTTTTTTCTTCAACAATACCTCTTATTTTCCTTCTTAATTCATCTAGAGACATATTATAGGTTTTATATTGATCTTTGAGATGTAGCCGGATTTTATCCGACAGATCGAATAAATCGCTCATATTTTTTAACACTTTATCGATACGTTTCTTACTACCTTGATTAACCTCCTCCTTTAAAAGCGATAGTTGCCCTAATATCACCTGAGATTTATTCTTAAAATCATGTGTCAAAGTCAACTCCAACAACCGATTCTTATCTCTTTACCGAAGAACCTGTACATAAAAATACCCAATAAATAACCCCAGTAACGCACCTGCAGACGCATTATTAATAATAGCAATAAAAGGCTCATGCAACACACCACCACGAACAACAATATACAATAAATTAACCAAAGTCATCAAGACAACTAACACTAAAACAACAAAAGTAAAAATAAAAATCCTAAAACAATACTCACCAGAAAAATGCCTATGTAAAAACCAACCCATATAAATAATAACAACAGGAAAAACAAGAGGAAAAAAAGCCAAAAATAACTCAAAAAACCCCCAGTATATCAATTTAATATATAACGGGAAAAAAGATGAATGAAATTTAAACAACCTTTTCATCTATGTTATTTAGCCTAAGAAAACAGAAAACCTACCCAAAATAAATAAAACAAAAGAACTTGGAGGATGTAGTGCCTAAAAAATACCCTTAAATAAATCCAGATAAATTCTTATCCAAAAACAGAGAAAAACATAGACCAAATAAACACAGAAAAAAATGCTAATTGACTCAGTTTTATCATTACCCTCCATAGGACTATCCGAAGACAAACTAAGACAAATGCCACTACAACTAAACTCATCATTAAAAACCTTTCCTATCAAAACTAGAAGTAGAAACATTAGCTCGAAAGAACCATAAACCAGATAGAAACACCAATACCTTTTAAAATAAAATCGAAACAAACCTACATTATAGATTTTGGATTCGTAATAAAATCATATACTCCAGAAACTGTCTTATGGCAATTAGATATGGAAACTACTGTATAAAAAATGAAGACAACGTGGGGATATTTTTATTAGGAAGAGGGTTGGAAGCGGGAATACTAGATGCTGGGAAGTTTAAAGTTACCGAAGAAATCGAAAAATTTCACAAAAATGATGTAGAGATATATGTCTGCGGAAAATGCATGGAAATAAAAAAAAGCAGTGAGACTGCTCAGTCTCAACAATGGTAGACCTCCACAAAATATTCAAACAAAACGACCGAGTACTAACTTTCTAAAAAAAGAATTTATTAAAAAAAGAATTATCACTCCTTATTCATTTTTCAATCGTGACACTATCATTATTTCCAACCTTTAACTCAATCTTCTCAACTCCAGCATTATTCTTTTCAAGAATAACTTCACTTGCAAGCTCCAGAATCTCTTCCTCAGTAATATCTTTATCCTGAACTAGATGACTCACAACACTCTTCAAAGTATATTTAGTTACAACCATACATACCCAATAAGAACAATTCAACTTAAAAAACTTTTTAGAACAAACTTAATTAAATAAAAATTTAAAACAAAATATATAAATTAGAAACTTAAGTAAACTTTATTATAATTAAATCTCTTATTTTCATTGAATGATTAAGGTTGTTTTAGAAAAGGAATTAAATGTTAAGTGGGTTGGAAAACATATTTCTAATAATTATTTAATATAAAAAAATTACATCAAATGGGTAAAACACAATCGATTTTTTGGGCCTATAGTTTTTAGTTGAATTTTTTGATTCAGGGAGGAAAGCCATTTTTAATTAAGTATTAACTAAGAGTATCAATATAACAAACTATCTATTTTTGGTATACTAAACTATATAAAACAATGTCTTAGAAAACCTCCAGCTATATAAAAATATTTTCAATAGTATCTTATACATCTAGCCAGTATAATATTAAAGATTTTTATATAACCGATTTATATCGAATTATATTTAGTATATAGTTCTTATATAAATTATTATGCTTTAAAATCATTTTTATATTATTTTTTTGTGTTTTAATTTATTTAAAATCGCTAACCTAATAAGTAAAGCTAGTATACTATATATTAGAGGTGGAAGTAATATGGCAAAAACAACTCAAACCTATGAAATAGTAAGGTCAAAAGAACAACCCACGAAAATAATAGGCTGGCTCACTTCAGGGACATACATCGGAGCTTATGCGCTAATAATTCTTGCATACACCTTAACACTAATAATGACATTATCCCTCTTCATAGCCTAAAAAAGAAGGATAATAAACAAGTAAAAGAAAGCTAGAATTGGTTTGTAAGTTAGTCCACAAGACGATACTATAGATATCTCTTTGTATATTAAACGAAACGATATCTAAAGTATTGTCAATTCAAATAAAAAAGAGCGGATAATGGCATTGCGTTGGGTTGTATGTTTTTTATCCAGATATCTGTTTTAGGTTAAGTTTTCTCTGCGAGACAGGTGTGGATCTTTAATTATCCATCGATTTTTTTTATTCATGTTTTTTTATGTAGTTTTGTTTTTTTGGTTTTTGATTTTAGGGTTTAGTTGGCTTGCTATCGATAGAGTTGGTAGTTCTATTAGAGGGGCTATGACTAGCACTAGGTATATTAGGGGGTTGTCTGGGAAGACTGAGTATGCTATTGCTAAGGCCAGTGGGGAGTTTCTTGCCATTATTGTGAATGTTAAGCAGGTTGATTTTTCGTACGACCATCCTCCTTTCAGATAAAAGAAGTTTCCTAAGAAGAAATTTATCAATAGAAATAGGAATATGGGTGATACCACATATACCATTATGTTGATTTCTCTGACCAAGACTGTTCCTTGATAAGCGAATATACTGGTTATAGCTAGTAATAGAAATCCGAATTCGAAGAACCCTAGTTTTGGACGTAGTTTTTCGTTGAACCAGTTCAGGCTTAACTTCGATTTTATTGTTTTTCTTGAGGTTATAGCTATGATAAAGGGAATAAGTAATACGATTATGATGGAATTGAATAAATCTATATAATTAATATCTATTGTTATTCCTGCGAAGATTATGAGGTATATGGGTAGAAGTAACAACTGTAGTACTAGGTTCCATGGTAGTAAAGCCGTGCAAGATGCTACATCTCCTTTGGCAAGAGATGTGAATACGAGGTACCAATCTGTACATGGGGTAACCATCAACAAAATAAAGCCAAGTAATAATTCAGGTTGGTTAGATAGGAAGATGCTGCCGATTAAAAAAGCAAGGATTGGGTTCCAAATAAAATTGAATAACAAGGCTGACCCAGTAAATCTAAGGCCCTTAAAAGCATCACCAAAATCCTTTAAAGGAACCTGTAAAAAAACAATGTATAACATTAAAATAAGAAATGGCATGATTAAATAGCCAGATAACTCCCTAACCAAAGTATTTAAACCCAAAAAATAGCCTATAACTATTGAAAAAAAGATAAGTAACGGTCTAGACCAACTTGACAAACAAAAACACCCTTTCAAGAAGATTCAAGCTGGTTCATAAAATATCTGTCGTCTTTTTAAATTTAATAACATCACAGTAGATATAGCTACATTAATATCCTGATTTCTTTATATCAGATGATTCAATTAGTAGTTTATATTTTAATTAAAATTATTGTATAACTCTTTCAATTAGGTGTTTTTGAGTTTTGTATAAAAAGAGAAAAAAAAGGGGGGTTATTGGGTCCGGTGTGGACCGTTTTTATCTGTTGTTTTTTGGGTTTTGGGTTTTACATCATGCCGCCCATTCCGCCCATGCCGCCGGGCATTCCGCCGGCACCGGGCATTCCGCCGCCGGGACCACCTGGTGCTTCGGGTTCGTCTCCGGAGTCTCCTGTTGCTGCGGTTATTACGTCGTCGATTCTTAGTACCATTGTTGCGGTTTCTGATGCGGAGTCTACTGCTTGTGTTTTAACTCTCAATGGCTCTACAACTCCAGCTTCCCACATATCAATTACCTCGCCGTCATAGACGTTGAGGCCTTTTTCAGTTTCTCCTGCTTCGTGTTTGCTTCTTAGGTCGACTAATGCGTCGATTGGGTCGAGTCCTGCGTTTTCTGCTAGTGTTCTTGGTACGATTTCCAGTGCGTTTGCGAAAGCTTCTACTGCTAGTTGTTCTCTTCCTCCAACAGATGCAGCATACTCACGTAGCCTGTGAGCCAACTCAACTTCAGGAGCACCTCCACCGGCAACAACCTTACCATCTTCAACAGCTACTCCTACGACTTTGACTGAGTCATCTAGTGCTCTTTCTACTTCGTCTACTACGTGTTCGGTTCCTCCTCTTACTAGTATTGATACTGATCTGGGGTTTTTACATTCCTCTACAAAGAGCATGCTTTCGTTCGAAACCTTTTTTTCTTTTACTGTTCCGGCTTGTCCTAGGTCGGATGGTTCTATTTCGTCGATGTTGGATACGACGTTTCCGCCTGTTGCTCGGGCTAGTTTTTTGAGGTCTGATTTTTTGGCTCTTCTTACGGCTAATATTCCTTCTTTTGCTAGGTAGTGTTGTGCCATGTCGTCTATTCCTTTTTGGCAGAATACTACGTTTGCTCCGCTTTCTTTGATTTTGTTGACTAGTTTTTTGAGCATTTTTTCTTCTTCGTCGAGGAATTGTTGTAGTTGGTCTGGGTTTGTGATCTGGATTTCTGCGTCGACTTCTGTTTCTTTGTGTTCGATTGGTGCGCTGATTAATGCTATTTTTGCGTTTTCTACTGAGTCTGGCATTCCTGGATGGACTTTTTCTTTATCTATTATCATGCCGTCGACAAGTTGGGTGTCTTGTGCACGTCCACCAACCTTTTTTTCTATTTTGATGTTGTCGATATCGACTTGGTATCCGTCTTCTGTTTCATCTGCTACTGATTTTATTGCGTTGACTGTTATTTCTCTTAGTTCGTCTCTTGCTGATTCGGCTCCTTTGCCTGTCATTGCTGTTTCGGCTACTTTCCTTAGTCTTTCTTCATCTTCGATAGATACGTTTTTGGCGATTTCTTGGTTTAGTAGTTCTTGGCATTTTTGTGATGCTTGTCTTAGTCCTGATGCTATTATTGTTGGGTGTACGTCTTGTTCTAGTAGGTCTTCGGATTGTTTTAGTAGTTCGCCTGCTATTGCGACGGCTGTTGTTGTTCCGTCGCCCACTTCGTCTTCTTGTGTTTCGGCTACTTGGACTACCATTTTGGCTGCTGGATGTTCTATATCCATCTCTTCTAGTATGGTTACTCCGTCGTTTGTTATCACTATATCTCCTAGTGTGTCGACGAGCATTTTGTCCATACCTTTTGGTCCAAGTGTTGTTCTAACTGCACCGGATACGGCCTTCGCTGCATTTATATTGTTCTCTTGAGCGTCTTTTCCTCTTGTTACTTCACTATCATCACTTAATATGAAAACTGGTTGTCTCATAGACATATTTTATCCCCCTATGCACTGCTGTGCATAGAGATAATCAAGTAGAATCCATTGTTTTAATGGAATGTTGTACTATAAAAAGGTTACGGTTATTGGTTGCTTTAGGTGGTCAAACTAAAAACCCCACCAACCTACCAAAACAAGCGATAAAATAACTAAAACTGATCAAAAAACCTCAATAAAAGTAATAAATTACAGCATTGGCAAGGAAAAATCCCCAGGCTTTAGCCATAAAATTAATACCATTAATTAACCCCTCCCTAAAGATAAAGAGGTTTTAAGACCTGTTTTAGGATAAAAAAATTTCAATCTATCTTGAATTATTTTTTGGTTGTTAATATAATAACTTCAAAAGTTAAAAAAACACCGTTAAATTAATATATATGGTTAATGTAAATTTTTAACTGAGGGGTGGAGGGAATAAAAATGACAAAAACAACCGACACCCATGAAGTAGTAAAATCAAAAGAATACCCAACAGAACTCGTAGGATGGCTCGCATCCGGCACATACATGGGAGCATACGCATTAATACTCCTAGCCTACACAATAACAATAATACTAACACTATACACCTTCATGGCCTAAAAAAATAAATAAAAATCAAACCAAGTAAACCACTTAAACAAAGATAGGTTACTTGCTAAACCATGAACCATTAAATCATGATTAAAAAGAATTCAAGTAAATAAAACCCTAATCCACAAAACTACAAACCCACCCCTCACAACAACCAACAACAATTCCAAAAAACAAAACAGAGAACAATAGATGGGTAGAGACCCCATCTCTACCCAAAAAAATATTTTTTTAATCTATTTTTATTCTAGAAACAAACAAGGTTTTTAGGGAGAAAACCCCGAAAAGATTATTGGTTTTATCAAAAAATAGGTTATATACCAGGGAGATATGGTTGTTTAGGATGGCATTGTTAGTTCTGAGGATTCTTTAACGACTTCTGCAAGGCTGTTTGTTTCTTTGTATGTCTTGATTTGTCTGTCAGCTCCTGTGTATTTTTGTTTTGTATTTTTTTCGATTAATTTGATTTCTTTTTTTAGGCCTAGGTCTTGAACTGCGTCATCTACGAATTCGAGCATTTTGTATATTTCTTTTTGTATTGGTATTTCGTATACTTCTCCGTTTTTTCGTTTTATGAAGGTTCCTTCTAATCCGTCTCTAAGTGCTCGCCATCGGTTTTCTTTTATTATTTCTTGGTCTAGTTGGTATGGTAGTTGGTCGCCTTGGTTTTGGTAGACTTTTGAGAGTTTGTATACTAATGCTTGTGTTAATGCTGCTAAGGCGATGCTTTCGTCTATTTTGGTTGGTAGGTCTGCTATTCTTATTTCGACTGTTCCTAAATCGGCTCTTGGCCTGACGTCCCACCATATCATTGTAACGTCGTCGATGCTTCCTCCTTTGATTAATCGGTTTTCTACTTTTTTGTAGTGGTTCCATCCTTTGAAGTGCATTGGTAGTCCGGTTCTTGGGAGGGAGTCGAATATTCTTATTCTTGTTGATTTTAATCCTGTTTCTTCTTTTTGCCAGAAGGGAGAGTTTGTTGATAGTGCTAGGATGTGGGGTAGGAAGTTTTTTATTGTATTTGTTATGTAGATTGCTTCTTCTTTGTTGTTAACTCCGACGTGGACGTGTTGGCCGAAAATTAGTTCGCGTTTTCCGGTCCACCTTAGGTCTTCGAGAACTTCTTTATATCTTTTTTGGTCTGTTACGTCTTGATCTTTCCATTCACCGAATGGATGGGTCCCTGATGCTGCTAATCTGTATCCTTTTTGTTTTGTGAATGTTGAAAGTTTGTTTCTGAGTTTCCATATGTTTCCTCTTGCTTCATCTATATCGCTGCAGACATCGGTTGCTATTTCAAGTATTGATTGGAATAATTCGGTCCGTAGGTTGTCTCTTATTGGTTCTGCACACTCTAGCATTTCGTCGGCTCGGGAAACAAGGCTCCAGGTATCGGGATCTACTATCTGGAATTCTTCTTCAATACCAATGCTATATGGTTCAGATTCGCCGAATTTTGTCATATATGTATACCCACAGGGTTTTTTATATCGTTTAAGGGTTTTAGGTAGTTTTTAAGCGTATATAGTTTTACTCAATTTGGTTGCGGAGTTTTTTAGATACGGTTCCTCTTAAGTGTTTTCCAAAAAAACGATTTTTTAGGAAATTTTTTTTTAGAAATAAATGTTTTTATCTGGGTTTTGTGGTTGTTTCTTGAGTTCTTTTGATTTAGAATTAGTGTTGTTCTTTGGGTTTATATAAAAATATTTTAAAAATATTTTAAAAGATAGTATAAAAATAATATAAAAAATAGGGATCTGGTCTGGGAAAACCAGTAAAATTTTCTTTAGAGCGGTAGTTAGTTAACTACTTTGCCGACTCCAAAGGTACTCTTAACGGTTTCAATCTCAACCGTGACCTTCTCTCCCACATTGGCATTTGGTACGAAAACTACGAAGTTCTCGATTTTTGCAATGCCATCGCCTTCTTTACCTGTGTCTTCTATCTCGACGTCGTAGTGTTCGCCTTCCTCGATTGGCGTTGGTGGGTTGGAAAAACCTTCATTCATGTATTTACACCTCACTTTATGATTTTGCCTCTAACGAATTGATAAATCGTCTTTAGCTTGAAGTTGAATGATTTGTTAGCTACTTAAAACTTTGGATTTCATTTGGGTTTTGTGGTTGTTTTTTGTTGGTTTTGGGTTGGTTCGATTAGTATTGAGTATAGGTTTGTTGTTGGTTTGGGTGGGTTTTGGGTTGTTCCTTTTGTTATTTCTTCGTCTGGGTATCCTAGTTTGTTTAGTATTGTTATTTGGGCTTTTGTGTTTGTTTGTTTTATTTTGTTGGTTAGTTTCTGTATGTTTAGGTCTGGGTCGGTTATTAGGAAGACTTTGTTGTTGATTTCTAGTTGTTTTTGTAGTTTTTGATAGTTTCTGGTTCTTCCGTGGAATGATATTGGTGTTATTTCTGTTTGGCTTTTTTTTAGTTTTGCGCAGGCGTATTGTAGTGATGATATTCCATTGATGATTTCTCCGTTTAGGTATCCGAGGCCGCTTAGCATTGGGTCTCCGGTTGATAGTATTATGGTGTTTTTTGGTAGTTGGTTTAGTTTTTTGTAGTTTTTTATGGTTTGGAGGTTGGAGTCGGGGGGGATGTGTTTTTTTGCTATTTCTATTGCTCTTTTTGAGCCGTGTATGTTTTTTGCTTTTTTTATTGTTTTTATGGCTTTTTCTGTCATCATTCCTGGTGCTATGCCGACTCCTACTATTTTCATTGTATCGGTTCTCTTTGTCTGAGTATTTCTCCGTTGTTTTTTACTAATGTTATTTTGTAGTTGGGGAGTTTTTGTTGGACTTTTTTTAGGGCTTTATCTATTTCTGGGTTTTCTGGGTCTTGTGCTACTAGTTGTGCTACTGAGGGTTGTTTTACGTTTTCAAGTATGTCGGGGTTGCCCCATCTTAGTATTAGTCCTGGGAGGCCGCATAGGACTGGTTTTTTGTGTTTTGTGGTTGTTTTTTGTAGTCGGTCGAATTGGTTGCCGATTTTTATTACTTTGTGTTTTGGGTAGAGTTTTCGGCTGTATTTCATTCCCATCATGCCGGTTGTTAGGACGATTTTGTCGGCGTTTTTTAGTTGTTCTAGTCTTGATTCGGTTAGTTTGTCGTTCCAGGGTTCTACGTATCCGGTTGTTCCTAGTAGTGATATTCCGTCTTTTATGCCGAGTTTGGAGTTTATTTTTATTGCTTCTTCGGTTGGGTTGGGTGTTATTATGACTATTTTTGCTCCTTCTATGTCTGTTTCTTGGCATGCTTGTTTGACTGCGTTTTCTATTTGTTTGCTTGCTGTTTTGCTTACTGCGGGGGTTCCTGGTTTTATGTTGAAGCCTTCTGTTTCTACGGTTCCTATTCCGAATCCGTATCCGATTTCTATTTCTTGGTTTGGTTTTGCGGCTGCTTTTAGTTGTATTCCTTCTGTTGAGTCGAAGCTGTGGCCGCTTTTTGGTTTGTATGCGCTGCATACTCCTTGTCCTGGTATTATTAGTGTGTTTATTTCTGCTTGGATGCCTGCTGGGGTTGGTGTTTTAATTTTTAGTTTGTTTACTTGTTGTTCTGGTTGGTCTTCTGGTTTGTTTTTAGGTTCTACTGGTGTTCCTGCGTTTTTGTTTAATGCTTGTACTGCGCCTTTTGCTGCGGCTGCTGCTGTTGTGCCTGTGGTTAGGCCTCTTTTGAGTGGTGTTCCGTCTGGCAGTATGATTAGTCTGCCTTTTTTTATTTGTTTTATTGCTTCTTCTGTTTCGATTTCTGATTTCTCGATCCAGTTTATTGGGATTTCTTCTTTGAGTATTGGGTCTGTGATTGTTTTTTGTTTATTTACCAACTTATCACTCGTTTCTATACATTTCGATTATTCCGTTTATTGTGGTTACGGCCATTGGGGTTCCGCCTTTGCTTCCGGTTATTGTTATTGATGGTACGTCCATTTGGTCTAGTTTTGCTTTGCTGTCTTGTGCGCCTACGAATCCTACTGGCATTCCTATTACGAGGCGGGGGTCTATTATTCCTGCGTCCATCATGTCGATTACTGTGAATAATGCGGATGGTGAGTTTCCGATTACGATTATTGATCCGTTTAGTTTTGCTCCGAGTTGTATGAATCCTGCTGAGGTTCTTGTTATTCCTTCTTTTTCTGCTTTTTCGTCGCCTTTTCCTATTGCTGTGTCTATTTTGGAGTTATGGTCTCTCTGGCTTATTCCTACTTTAACCATGTTTATATCTGTGTATATTGGTGATTCGTCTTTGAGAGCGTCTAATCCTGCTTCTATTGGGTTGTTGTTGAATTTTACTAGGTGTTTTATGTCTCCGTCTCCTGTTGCTATTACGCAGCGTTTTTTTATCTGTCCTTCTGGGCTGTCGTCATCTACTAATCTGCTTGCTATTTTCCAGCTTTCTTGTGCTATTTCTTCTCCTTCTTCTGAGGAGGCTCCAAAATCAAAGTTTTCAGTAGTCATATTTATCTTTATATCCTCTTCTGGTTATTATAACGTTCCTTTTTTTCCATATATATGAATTTGAGTTTGGTATTAGGGTTGTGTGGTTTTGGTCGTTGTTTAGTTTTGTTGTGTCGAGGTTTCTATTTGTTGTTATCAATATTTTTTGGTTTTCTCTGGTGATGTTTTGGCCGATTGCGATTGGCCTGTCTTTGGGTAGTGTTTTTTGTATTTGTTTTATGTGTTTGGGGGATGTGTTGTATATTCCGAGAGCGTAATCTGTTTTTAGGGCTTTTTTGGTGGTTTCTAGCCAGTTTTTTTGTGTTGTGGTTTTTATCATGAAGTCGTTTATTATTGGGGCGCCTGTTTTTGCTGCTAGGGCTTGGTATGCGGTTATTCCGGGTGTTGTTCTGGTTGTTTTGTTGTGTTTTTGTTTATGGCCGTATATGCTGGGGTCTCCTCCTGATAGGATGGTGGTGTTTTGGTCTGCTTTTTTTATTCTGGTTTTTATTCTTTCTTTGTAGTTTAGGTGTTGGTGTGTTTCTAGTTCTTGGTTTTTTAGTATGGGTTTTAGTTGGTTTATGTATCTTTGTGGACCGTATATTGTTTTTGAGTTTTTGATTTGTTTTTCGGCTTTCTTTGTTAGGTGTTCGGGGTTTCCTGGTCCTATTCCGATTATTTCTGGGTTTTCTGGGTCTTGGTTTTTTTGTGGTGTTAGTTCTGAGTTTTGGGAGCCGATTATTATGAGTGTTCGCATTCCTATTTTGTTGTATTCTTTGTTTTTTTGTAGTTGTTTGAGTGTGGTTTTCTGGATTTTTTGGTTTTCTCTGGCTATGTTTTTGGCTATTATTGCTTCTGTTTCTGGTTGTCTGTGTTTGTTGTATATTTGGAGTGTTTTGCGTAGGTTTTCTTTTCTTTTGTGGCTTCTGGGGTTGTAGAATACTGTTGTTATGTCTTGTTTTGCTGCGGTTTCGGCTCGCTGTGTTATGTCTTTCCAGGGGGTTAGGAGGTCGCTCATGCTTATGCAGCAGACTCCGTTGTTGTATGGGTTTTTTAGTAATGATCCTGCTGCTGCGAAGGCTGTTACTCCTGGTATTATCTCTATTTCGCCTTGGTATCTCTGTTTTTCTGCTATTTCCATTGTGATGCCGGCTATTCCATAGATGTTGGGGTCTCCACCGCTTATTATTGATACTGTTTTGTTTTTGGCTTCTTTTACTGCTTTTTCGGCGCGTTCTACTTCGCCTTTCATTCCGGTTCCAATTGTTTTTTTATCTGTTGTGTGGTTTTTTATGAAGTTTAGGTATGTTTTGTATCCTACTACTACTTCTGAGTTTTTTATTGCGTTTATTGCTTTTTTTGTCATGTATTTTGTTTTTCCAGGCCCTATGCCTACTATAAATAGTTTTCCTGTCATTATTTACCTCGCTATTGCGATTGTGACGTCGCCGATTGTTTTTTTGTTTTGGATCAGTTTTTTTTGTATTGAGGTTGCTATTGCGGTTGGTTCGGCTACTCCGGTGTATCCGAGGTCGGTTGCTCTTGATTCTGATGGGGGGTTTATTTGGTTTATTTTGTTTTTTGGGACTATTAGGAGTGGTAGTTTGAGTTTTTTGGCTGCTTTTTTTATTCCTTCTTCGTGTTTTTTGATGTCGGCTGTTGCTATCGCTGTTATTTCTTTTTTCTTGATGTTGTTTTCTTTTAGTGTTTTTTTGATGGCGTTTATGACGTTTTCTGTTTTTACGTTTTTACGGGCTCCTATTCCTATTATGTATTTTGGTGGTTTTTCGGGGTTTTGTAGTATGGCTACGTTGTCTTCTATCTCTATTATTCGGGGTCCGTCTATCTTGATTATGGGTAGGTCGGTTTCAAGGTCTATTATGTATGAGTTGATTTTTTTGGATGAGTTTTTGTTGTGGATTTGTTTTTTGTGTTTTCTGGCTATCGCTTCTAGTGAGGGTTTTTGTGATGCTTCTGTTGCTGTTGTTATTGCGGGGTATAGGCCTAGTTTTTGGTGTAGTTTTAGTGCTGTTTCGTTTGCTCCGTGATGGCCTCCTGTTACTGGTATTACGTGGTTTAGGTTTCTGTCTACGACTAGTATTGGTGTGTCTTTCCATTTGTTCTTAAGTTTGTCTTTGGTTTTTCGGATTACGATTCCGAGGGCCATTATGTAGATGTGGGTTTCGTTTTTGTTGTTTGTTTTGAAGTCGTGTTTTTTGTATGGGGTTAGTTGGGTTTTGTTTTGTTTGTTTTGGAGTGCTTTTTTTATTTTTTCTGCTTGTTTTCTGTCTCTTTTGAAGTGGATTATTTTATTTATCCGTATAGCTCTGACCTCCTGTATCCTGTTTTTTCTACGATTTCTCCGATTATTATTAGTGCTGATCGTTTTATTCCTTCTTTATGTACTTTTTCTGCTATGTCGCTTAATGTTCCTTTGATTATTTTTTCTTGGTCCCAGCTTGCTTTGTATATGACTGCGACTGGTGTGTTTTTTGGTCTGTCTATTTTTTTGACGATTTCATCTATTTTTGATATTCCGAGGAATATTACGAGTGTTGTGTTCATCTGGGAGAGTTGTTTTATTTTGTCTTCTTCGAGTGTTTCTCCGCTTGGTCTTGTGAGTATTACTGATTCTGATACTCCTTTGAGTGTTAGTTGGGTTTTTAGTGCTGCTGATGACGCGAATACTGATGATACTCCTGGTACGACTTCATAATCGATGTTGTGTTGGTTTAGTATCTCCATTTGTTCTACTATTGCGCCGTAGAGTGCTGGGTCTCCGCTGTGTAGTCTTACTACTTTTTTGTTTTGTTTACAGGCTTCGATCATGGTTTCTGTAATTTCCTGTAGTTCTAGGCCGTAGCTATCGATGAGTTCTGCGTCTAGGTCTTCTAGTATTTTTTCGTTTATGAGGGATCCTGCGTATACGATTAGGTCTGCTTGGTCTAGGAGTTTTTTTCCCTTCATTGTGATGAGTTCGGGGTCTCCTGGACCTGCTCCTACGAAATGTAATTTCATTTTAAGTTCTCCTTTTTTTATTCTGGTTTATGGGTTTTTTGTTTTGTTTTGGTTTTTTCTGGCTAGTAGTATTGAGAAGTAGGGGCTTTCTTCTGGTATATCGGTTGTTATTTCTTCTTTTTCGGTGTAGAGTTCTTTTCCTAGTATGAATTCGTTGTATCCTTGTTTTTTGAGTTCTTCGATTTGTTTTTCGAGTTCTGTGGCTTTCATTATGATTTTTGTTTGTTGTTGGCTTCCGTCTGTGACTTTGAATGATGTGTCTATGAATAGGTTCATTTTTGATGCTGTTGCTGTTATTGCGCTTACTCCGGGGATTGTCTGTATCTCTATGTCGGGGTGTTTTTGTTCGATTATTCTTTTTATGTGGCCAAATGTTGAGAAGAAGTTTACGTCTCCGAGTACTGCGAATGCTACTGTTTTTTCTTGGGCTATTGGAGCGATTTCTTCTACGTGTTTGTTCCAGTATTTTTCTAGTACTTCTGTGTCTGAGGTCATTGGGAATTTGAGTGTTGTTGGTTCGCAGTATTTTTCTACGAGTTTTTTTGCTCTTTCTCCGGGTACGTAGACTTTGTCGGCGTTTTTTAGGGTTTTTTCTGCTTTTATTGTGAGTAGTTCAGGGTCTCCTGGTCCGAGGCTTATTCCTATTAACATTTTCCTACAACCATGAAAACTGGGTTTTGGGGTTTGAATGCCGTTTCTTCGGCTAGTTCATAGCTTTTTGCTATGTTTATCATGATGGTTTCTTTGTGTATTTCTTGTTTCTTCATTTTTTCTTGGATTTTTAGTGTTGTTTCTAGTCTTGCGGCGTTTGCGATTATTTTGCCGTTTGGTTTGAGTTTTTCTATTGCTTTTGGGTAGAATTGCTCGATGTTTTTTGTTCCACCTATGAATATTCGGTCAAATGGTTTGAGTTTTGGTATTATTTCTGATGCGTTTCCATGGTGGAATTTTCCTGTTGGACAGTTTTTTTGTGATATCTCTATTGCTTTTTTTCTGTTGTCTATGCCATGGATTTTTTTGGTGTGTTTTGAGGCGGCTTTTGATATTGCGCCTGATCCACATCCGATGTCTAGGAATCGGTTGTTTTTTTGTATGTTGAGTTTTTGGATTGTTATTCCAATTACTTCTTCTTTTGTTGGGGTTCCTTTTAGGGACATTTTATTTCTCTTTCCTCAGGTTTTTCTCCCTATTTATTGGAGGGGGTTTATTATTTTTCTTGTTTGTGTTTTTGGGTTGTGTTTTTGGTTTTGGGGTTTGTTTTTTACCAAAAGACTTAAAAACAAAAACACTTAAAACTAAGTTGAATATTTTAAGATTTAATTGAATATTTTTTTGGAGGAAAATAATGCATATCGCAGATGGCGTACTCGCAGACCCTGTATGGATCGCAGGCATAATAATCACATTAATCCTAGTAATATGGTCCTTAAAAACAATCGACCGCGACGACATCCCCCGAATAGCTTTGATAACCGCAGCACTATTCGTCATAACATACATACACATCCCAGTAGGTGGATCCTCAGCACACCTAACAATGGCTGGAGCACTAGGCATATTACTAGGAAGCCAAGCATACCTCTCAGCAACAATCATAATAATACTACACGCAGTCACAGGCCACGGAGGAATAACAACCATCGGCATAAACACTGTATTCATGGGGATACCAGCTTTAATAGCATACTACCTATACATAAACGGACTCAACCTAATCAATAGAGAACAGGCAGAAGCAATAGTAGGCGGAATAGTATCTGGAATAGGAGTAATCCTCGTAGTGCTACTCGCAGTGGCAGCATTAATTATATCAGAGCCATTTGTGGGGGCAGGTCTAACCGAGATGGCATACAGCTTAGCATTGCTGCACTCACCAATAATATTACTGGAGGGAATCGTTCTGGGTGTTGTAATAGGATATTTAGCAAAAGTGAAACCGGAAATGCTTGTTAAAACAAAACAAAAAACAAGACCAATTAATTAATTTTGATGAAGGTGTTGGGAACCAAAAAAACCCGCCCCCTATTTCCTCTTTTTTTGTGGAGGGAGGTTGGGTAGAGGATTCTCCTATCTTTTTTATTACCCACCCCCTCATTATCTAATAAACTTTTTTATAACCTTGGGTTAACGCTGAAAACACTAGTTTTATTAGTTCAGTAGAGTTAAATATATATTGCAAAAATTCAAAACACCTTGATGAAGTTATTTTCCGGACAGGATGGTTGGATAAAAAATGAAACACAAAAACCTATATATCGGTGGGGATTCATTCCTCCATAAATTCAACCCTAAAACCAAAATCATCTCCGCATTAATCCTAATACTATCCATAGTTCTATTACAAAACATAATACCCCTCACAATCGCATTATCACTAGTTTTCACTGCAGCCATACTGTCCGGATTACCAATAAAAAAACTACTCAACCGCCTAAAATGGATATTCATGTTCATGGCAGCCATCTTCATATTCGTACCATTCTTCACCCCCGGAGAAACAGCATTCACAATACTATTCCTAACAGCAACCTACGAAGGCCTCACAACTGCCTCAATAATAAGCCTAAAAATGCTGACAATAATGACATTATCGATGGCTGTAATAATGACAACAAAATTTGAGGAAATACTCAGATCACTAAGCGAATTAGGCGTACCAAAAACATTCATAGAGATCTTCTTCCTAACATACAAATACATATTCGTAATATTCGAAGAAACAGAAAAATCGATGATGTCAGCAAAAAGCCGTGGATACCAACTCAGCCCAAAACCCTCAAAACTCAAAGTACTTGGCAACCTAATAGGAATGATATTTGTAAGAAGCTTCGACAGAAGCCAGAGAGTACATAAAGCAATGATGGCAAGAGGATACAGAGGAAAAATGGTAACCACAATAGACAGAAACATAGGGATAACAAACAGCGACCTAGCAATGTCCTTCTCATCAATCGCATTAGCAATACTCCTCCACCTAATTTAAACATGGAGAAGTGGAACATTGGAACCCCCAGCAATCGAAATAAAAAACCTAAGCTATAGATACGAAGACGGAACCAAAGGACTAAACCACGTCACACTAGACATACAAAAAGGCGAATCAATAGCCTTGTTAGGACCAAACGGAGCCGGAAAATCAACACTCCTCCAATGCATACCACACATACTAAAACCAACAAAAGGAGAAATCAAGGTACTCGGACAGAAAGTTCAAGACAACGAATCATGGGTTAGAAGAAAAGTCAGCATAGTTTTCCAAGACCCACACGACCAACTATTTATGCCCACAGTATTCGAAGACGTTGCATTCGGCCCAATGCAACTCGAAATATGCAACAAAAACTCAATAAATGAAGTAGTTAGAGAATCACTAAAAAAAGTCGGATTAATGGGAAAAGAAGAAAAAGGATCACACGACCTAAGTTTCGGACAAAAAAAACGAATCGCAGTAGCCACAGTACTATCAATGAACCCCGAAATCGTCTTACTAGACGAACCCGTATCAAACCTCGATCCAGGCGCAAGAGAAAACATGATAGAACTACTCCAACAAATAGACAAAACCAAAATAATCGCATCAAACGACATCGAAATGGTACTACAAACCTGCAACAAAGCAATAATACTACAAAACGGAGAACTCAAAAACCAAGGACCAGCCAAAGAACTACTAACCGACAACCAACTACTAAAACAATACGGATTAAGAGTCCCCTCAATAATAAAAGCCCTAGGAAAAGAAGGACTCAAACACCTAAAATAACCCAAACCCAAACAGAATCTTTTCTATTTTTTTAGGTAGATTTAGTTTAAACAGAGACAATTAACTAAATAGGTGATTATTTTGAAGGTTCCCTCAGTAATGACAATCGCCGGCTCCGATTCAGGCGGTGGAGCAGGTATACAAGCAGACCTCAAGACATTTGCAGCACTAGGTGTTCACGGTTGTTCAACAATCACATCAGTAACCAGTCAAAACACAGAGACCGTAACCAATATCCATGACCTACCTCCAGAAAACATCAAAACACAGATAGAGACCGTTCTAAACGACATAGACATCAAAGCAATTAAAATAGGAATGCTTCACAACGAAGCGATAGTTAAAACAGTATACAACACACTAAAAAACAGAGACATATACATAGTTCTCGACCCAGTTATGATTTCAGAAGGAGGGGACCCATTAGTTACAGAAGGAAGCCTAAGGACAATAAAAACATTAATGCTCGAGATATCAGACCTAATAACCCCAAACAAGGAAGAAGCAATCGAACTCAGTGGAAAAGAAATCAAGACAAAAAAAGACATACACAACGCACTAGAAAAAATATGGAACAAAGGCCCAGAAACAATCGTTATAACCGGCGGCCACATAAATGGAGACGACTACGTATACAATGGAAAAAAACACCACACATACAAAGGAAGTCTACTTGATATACAATCACATGGCTCTGGATGCACTTTTTCTTCCGCAATAACTGCCTACATCGCCAAAGGCAATAAACCAAAAAAAGCAATAAAAAAAGCTAAAAAATTCACCACACAAGCAATTAAAAACGGAGATAAAATAGGCCAAGGAAACATACCAGTAAACCCAATTACAGAAACCCTAAAACAATCAACCAAATATAAAACCCAGAAAACACATTCAAAAGCTCTAAAAAAATATATTAAAGCAAACCCAACAAACCTAATCCCAGAGGTCGGGTCAAACATAGGAATGGCCACCAAAAACCCACAAGGCCCAGAAGACATAATAGCAATACCAGGCAGAATAGTAAAAACAGAAAACAAAGTAAAGCCGGTTGGATGTCCAAAATACGGTGCATCAAGCCACGTTGCAAGAATAATCACAACCGTAATGAAACACAACCCCCGGATCCGGGGTGCCCTTAACATAAAATACAGCAAAGAAATAATCGACATCGCCAACGAAATCGGTATGAAAACAACATCTTTCAAAAGAAAAAACGTACCTGAAGACGATACAATGTCACATGGAACCGATAAAGCAATAAAAAAACACAAATCGATTCCAGACCTCATTTATGATACAGGCGGCCACGGCAAAGAACCAATGATAAGAATCCTTGGACATGATGCAGTTGAAGCGGTATCAAAAGCCATAAAAATATCAAAAAAACACAATGAGAGGTAAAGTGACCTCTTACCTGAAGAGAAAGAAGCCTTAGTCCTGAAGTTAGATAAAAATACTTATTTTATGTGTTCAGAGATATATTGGTCGAGAACACGTTCACAATATACACACCGAAGCTTAACAGGGTTGGTTGTTACAACCTGGAACTCTGAGTTTATCGGTTCCTCAGTATTCGATATACAGTTACGGTTAGGACATCTAACCACGCCCTCTATCTGTCTGGGCAAATGAACCTTATTCTTTTCAATAACCTCATAATCACGTATTATGTTTATAGTTCCCTTTGGAGCTATTAAAGCTATTTTATCAACCTCATCAGAAGCAAGCTCCCTACCTTCAACCTTAACAATGTCCTTGGTCCCGGTTCTATTCGAAGGTACATTCATTGCAATAGAAACAATATCCTCTGTCCCTTCATCGATACCAAGTATCCGAACAACCTTTAATGCCGACCCAGCAGTAATGTGATCTATCACAGTTCCATCTCTAATCGTTCCAACTCGAAGCTTCTTATCATCCATCAACAACACCACCTAAAATCATCTCCAACAACGCCATACGAATAAAAACACCGTTAGCCGATTGTTCAAAATAAGATGCAAACTCCATTTCATCAACCTCTGGATCAATCTCATCAACCCGTGGTAACGGATGCATCAAAATCAAGTCCTCTCTAGCATCACCCAAAACCTCTTTATCGATTTTATAACTCCCTGAAACCTTTTCATATTCATTTGGGTCAGCAAACCTCTCTTTCTGTATTCTGGTCGCATAAAGAATATCTATTTCACCTATAACCTCCATAAGAGAATCAGTCTTATAGATCTCTGCAGTATTTCTTTTTATATCCTCCAATATTTCAGTTCTAATTTCAAGTTGGGGTGGGGAGATTAGAAACAGATTGACATCGAACATCGATAGAGGTATAACAAGGGAGTGAACGGTTCGTCCATACTTCAAATCACCTAAAACAGCTATGTTCAAACCATCAATCTTACCCCTCTCCTTCCAGATAGTATATAAATCAGTCAAAGTCTGGGTTGGATGTTCATTAGAACCATCACCAGCGTTTATTACCGGAGAGTCCGTGAATCGAGCAGCCATCTTAGCCGCCCCATCCTTTGGATGTCTCAAAACCAAGGCATCTGCATAACCCTCAATCACACGAACAGTATCCGCCAACGTCTCCCCCTTCTTTATACTAGAGGCATCAACAGAATCAATTGAAATAACCTCGCCTCCAAGCCTTTTCATAGCGGTCTCAAAAGACAGTTTAGTTCGAGTACTTGGCTCAAAAAACAAGTTGGCTAAAACCAAACCAGACAAATCATTAACAGGCCCCTCCTCCTCAACCTCTCTAGCATGAGACAACACCTCGAACACCCCGTCCTTACTAAAATCCTGCATCGAAATTATATCGCTACCACTAAAATTCATACCATCCACACCAAACATCAATATATAATTTAAATCCATACCTTAAATCTATACCTTAAATCTTACTTGACATCCTCCCGCGCCTAAAGACGGGGGTATGCTTTCGACTATGTATCAAAAACCCATTACACCCAAACAACTAAACATTTTTCCACAAACCCATCGCTTTTCCATTGTCATTGTTCTTTTTCATTACTGGGGGAGACAAATTCAAACAAAAATATAATCCCCAAAATCGATATGAAGAAAGCTGGGGCAAGTAAAAAATCATTATCAAGCTCTATAAACCAACCTATAAACACAGAGAGATAAGACATAAAAAACCCAACGAAGATCAATATAAATGACAAGTTTTTAAGGTTTTTTTCATCACTAAAATACTTTTTAAACACCTAACAACCCCCTAAATGGCTCAAAGAACCTGTATTACTTCTACAGTTAATTCAAGTTCCTTACCGGTCTCTAAATAAATTATATCGCTTAACTCAGATTTAATATCATCCGGTGGTGGACCATGTGAATAAATCGAAATGGTTATTGAAACAGGTTCTTCAAACAAAATATAATAACTATCATACCCCATTTCAAGCTCTTTAAACTCAAGTTCATCATACCCCTCTAAAACCTCTTCAACTACACCCTCAACCTCCCCTTCAAAAGCAGCGTTAGAATACATGTTATAAGAAACACCGACCACCATTGTACTGGCAAGGCCAATTAAAACTACGTAAACAATGCTTACTCTAACAAGGTCACGTTTAACCCATATTTGCTTATAATACTCACTAGGTAGGTAACCTTGATATCTAAGGGTTAATGTACCCGATAGATTAAGAAACAGTACATTTACTGCAAGCAATATTGAAGCTCCAACAGCTATCAAAGGATCGCCCAAAGCAATCCCTATCCCTGCCACAGATGCCGGTGGGATAAGAGCAACAGCAATCATGACTCCAACAAGAGCCGTACTCAATCCAACAGTAAGTGAAAGTGCTCCAGCAATTCCAGATCCAATCGCTATAGCGATACTTAAAAACGTTGGATATATTCTCTCAATTATCTCATCAACCAACATTGGGTCGTAGATTGGAGATACCAAATTAAATTTAAAAGCAATCCAAGCAAAAATCGCTGAAGAAATAACTGCAATTAGAACACCCAAAACTTCAGAAAAAATTGCCTCCCGAAATAAATCCCTGTCTGCAAGCACAGTCCCGACCCCAGACGCAACAGCAGGACCTAGAATAGGAGCTATAACCATCGAGCCGACAACAACTGCCGTACTGTTAATAAGTATACCACAAGTAGCTATTACCGAAGAAACAATCGTTAGAATTAGATAACTAGGAGTTAACTTAGCCATCTCACTGGTCTGAGCCTTCAACTCATCACGAGAAATCCGGTCTTGCTCTTCCTCCCTAGCCTCCTCTTTAATATCTTCAGCCTCTGCTGAAAGAAAAACCTCCACAGTCGCCACTGAAAGCCAGCCCTCTTTCTCCACTCCAGCCTCACATAACGCCTCAGTTACCTCCTCAACCTTTTCTTTCGGAACAAGCGCCCTAATAAGCATCTCCTGATCTTCAGTTTTTAAAACTAAAGACCGCTCAACACTCTCTTCACCCAAAATGGAGAGAACCTCATCCTTCATATCCGAGGGTACCTTGACTTCAATTGTGCGGAAAGTCATTTATACTCCAATAATAAACTTCGAACAAACGCTAATAAAACTATGTCCAAAAATATCAAATAACGGCCAAACGATCCTCAAAGACGTTTGGCCCCCGACAAATCCAACTAAATCGATTCAGTCTTCAAGATTCAGTCTTCAAGTGAGATTATTGCTTCTGCTATGTCTCCTTCATTATCCTTCAAAGCCTGAATGGCTTCATCTTCAGAACAATCTGTCTGCTCCATCACGAACTCTATGTCCTCTTCATCCGGCTCAACCTCTTTTTTAATCTCTTCTGGATTCCCAATCACTTGGTATGTTTTCTGGCCCTTAGCATCCATCACAGTTACCTCAGCTTTGTTGAAAACAAGGTCTTTTTCCGCTGTTTTTATTATAACTTCCTCAACATCCTCTAGTTCTTCAATGTCGATTCCCATCTGCTTCATCAATTGATCCATTTTTCTTTGATCGAATCCGCCTCTCATTCCTGGAAACATAAATTATCACCTATCAACGCCGCTTCTAACCTCTACTGCGGCGCCCTTTTCAAATAACTTTATCTCTTTATAACTTAATGTTGTCTTTCCTGTTGCAAGTAAGTTGTCATCCTCATCAACAACAACAACCTCCATGCCAGCTCTAATTTCTGGGTCAAGTTCAACCACGTGTTTAGCAAACGCAGTCTTACCATCCCTAATAAAATCACCAACCTCATTCAAGACAACAACCCGGTTCTCCGGATAAGGAGTTGACTCAAGAACTCTCCGACCCCCAATTATACTGAGAGTGAATAAACCATCCTTAACCCGTAGATATGCAATATCAACTCCATCCTTTGAGACCTTGCGTATAGTTCCAGTACGCCTATAACTAACATCACAACCGTCGGGAAAAACCTTCTCACCAACACCTACTCCAAACTGGTAGTCAGCAATAGATCTAGCTGTTTTCAAAGACATCTCTCCCTAAATATATCCGATAGTCTT